>NZ_VIDT01001129.1 GCF_006519715.1 Ideonella azotifigens | reverse complement strand
GCGTCCTGCCGCGCCGAGCCGGCCACCATGTCGAAGCGGAACATGCGGCACTCGATCGGGCCATTCCACATCGGCACGCGGCGGCTTTCCTTCAGGCGCAGCAGGCTGGGCAGCTTGGCTTCTGGCGTGAGCACCCAGGCGGTCCAGCCGCTGTAGTGGGCTTTCCAGTGGGCGGCCAGGCGGCGGTAGAAGTCGCTGGCGTCGGCCGCGCCTTCGAAGGCTTCGCCCTGGATCGTCTCCGGCTCGGCGCGACTGTTCGGGCCGGCCTGGTAGACGTGGCGCTGCCCCGCGCCCTTGGGCGCGATGCGCTCGCCGTAGGGCGGGTTCATCAGCAGCGTGCCGTGGTCGGCCGGGGCCGGGCGCTGCAGCGCGTCGGCCGTCTTGAATTCGATCGCGTGGGCCACACCGGCGCGCTCGGCATTGCGGGTGGCGAAGTCGGTCATGCGGAAGGAGACATCACCGGTCCAGATCGGCACGCTCGGCGCGTGCACCAGGGACTGGGCTTCTTCGCGCAGGTGGCGCAGCATGTTCAGGTGCTCGCGGAACGGCAGCAGCTTCTCGAAGGCGAAGCGGCGCAGCATGCCGGGCGCGATGCCGCAGGCAATCTGCGCGGCTTCGATGGCGATGGTGCCGGCGCCGCAGCACGGGTCCAGCAGGCCACCGTCTTCTTCGCGGCCCTGCCAGCCGGCAGCGGCCAACATGGACGCGGCCAGCGTCTCCTTCAGCGGGGCTTCGCCCTTGGCTTCGCGCCAGCCGCGCTTGAACAGCGCTTCGCCGGACAGGTCCACGCTGAGGCTGGCCTGCTCGGGGCCGACGTGCAGCACCAGCGCCAGGTCCGGGTAGCGGGTGTCGACACTCGGGCGTTCGCCGGTCAGCTCGCGCAGCTGGTCGCAGACGGCGTCCTTGATGCGCAGCGACGCGAAATTCAGGCTTTGCAGCGGTGAGCGCCAGGCCGAGGCGTCCACCCGCAGGGTTTCGCGCGGCGTGATCCAGGCGTCCCAGCGCACGCTGCGCGCCAGGTCGTAGAGGTCGTGCTCGTCCCGATAGGGGCCGGCGGCCACCTGCCACAGCACGCGCTGCGCGAGCCGGCTGCCGATGTTGAGCCGCATCGCGTGTTCGGGGCCTCCGTCCACGTAGACACCACCGCGGCCGGCTTCGACCACGGTGCCCGGCGGCAGCAG
>NZ_VIDT01001128.1 GCF_006519715.1 Ideonella azotifigens | reverse complement strand
AGCAGCCAACGCGATGGACGGGCTGGCCACTGGCGCAGGACCGCAGCAGCCGCCGGAGAGCGCAGCGCCTGACTTCACCCCAAAGTCGGACGAGCACACCCCTGTCTCCGGCAGGTCCAACTCGACCCGGTCCGCAGCAGGCAGGTCGCTGGCGATGGCGGCCACCACCGAACGCACCTGCTCGAAACCGGTGGCCATCAAGAAGGTGGGCGCACGGCCATAGCTCTTGACCCCCACCGTGTAGAAGTCCGCCTCAGGGTGGGCCAGCTCACGGTGCCCATGCGGCCGGACGGTTCCGCAGCTGTGCAGGTTCGGGTCGATCAGCGGGCCCAGCGCCTGGGTGGACTCGAGCCAAGGGTCCAGCTGAAGTCGCAACTCGCGCGTGATGTTCAGGTCGGGCCGCTGGCCGGTCGCGCAGACGATCTCGTCGAGGCCCTCGATGCGCACCGGCTGCTGCTGCAGGTCCAGGCCCTCGACTGTGAGTTGCGCGCCAGCCCGCCGGATGGCCGTGATGCGCACCCCACTGTGGAAGGCCAGCACACCGCTCTCGCGCAGGCGACGCAGCGCCGCACCCAGCTCGCCGCGTGCCGGCAGCGCATCTGCCACGCCGCCGCCATAGACCCGCTGCGGCACTGTCGAGCGCACCGCCCAGGCCAGCCGCGTCGTCGGCGAAGCCTTGGCCAGCGCGGCCAGGTCCAGCAGCGCATTGGCCGCGGAATGGCCCGCACCCACCACCAGCGTGCGCTTGCCTTCGTACCGGGTGCGGTCCCGGCCCAGCACGTCGGGAATGCCGTAGAAGATCTGGCCGCTGGCCTCGCCTTCGCCATCGGCCGCCAGGCCGTTGCCTCCCAGCGGGTTCGGGGTGGCCCAGGTGCCAGTGGCGTCGATCACCGCGCGAGCCCGGAACTGCACAGCCTGCCCGCTTCTCAGCGCATGGATCACGAAGGGTGCCTGCGCCCGGCCGTCGCTCCTGACCTTGTCGAAACCCTCGCGGCTGATGGCCGTGACACGGGTGCCCAGTTGCAGCGCCGCCTGCACCTGCGGCAACGCGGCGAAGGGCTGCAGCACCTGCTCGACCACTTCGCGGGACAACGGCAGGCCTGCGGGCGCCGGCGCTTGCCAACCCGTCGCGGCCAGCGCCCGGGCCACCGCTTCGTCCACATTGAAGCGCCATGGCGAGAA
>NZ_VIDT01001127.1 GCF_006519715.1 Ideonella azotifigens | reverse complement strand
GCGAAACACCTTGAGCCCTTGGCGCGGCGCTTGCTGGCAGCCCTGGCCGCCCCGCCCTTTTCACCTTACCCCGCAGCCGCCATGGACCAGCCCTCCCACCAGCTCTCGATGACCGTGCTGATGACGCCCGACATGGCGAACTTCAGCGGCAACGTGCACGGCGGCACCATCCTGAAGTTCCTCGACCAGGTCGCCTACGCCTGCGCCAGCCGCTACGCCGGGCGCTACGTGGTCACGCTCAGCGTCGACCAGGTGATGTTCCGCCAGCCCATCCATGTCGGCGAGCTGGTCACCTTCCTGGCCGCGGTGAACCACACCGGTACCTCATCGATGGAAATCGGCATCAAGGTCGTGGCCGAGAACATCCGCAGCCAGGTCGTGCGCCACGCCAACAGCTGCTTCTTCACGATGGTTGCGGTCGACGACCACGGCAAGCCCGCGCCGGTGCCGCCGCGCCAGCTCGTCACCGAAGAAGAAAAGCGCCGCGCCGAAAACGCCAAGGTCCGCCGCCAGCTGCGCACCGAGATGGAACAGCGCCAGCGCGAAGTGCGGCAGGCGCCGCCACCCACGGCCTGACGTGATACCGCCCAAGGTGGACCCCAGCGAGGTCGAGTTCCACGCGATCCGCGCCCAGGGTGCCGGCGGCCAGAACGTCAACAAGGTCTCGAATGCGGTGCACCTGCGCTTCGACGTGGCCGCCTCCAGCCTGCCCGAAGCGCTGAAGGCGCGCCTGCTGGCGCTGGCTGACCAGCGCATCACCGAAGGCGGTGTGATCGTCATCAAGGCGCAAGAGCACCGCAGCCTGCCGATGAACCAGGCCGACGCGCTGGCCCGGCTGCAGGCCATGGTCGACCAGGCCGCCCACGTGCCCAAGGCCCGCCGCGCCACCAAGCCAACCAAGGGCTCGCAGCGCCGCCGGGTCGATTCCAAGGTCAAGCGTGGCGCCATCAAGGCCGGCCGCGGCCGGGTCAGCGACTGATCGCCCTGCGGCAGCCAAGTAACCAGCGCCTCAGCGCGTGAATGCGGCCTGAAAAGACATTCTTGATCGACAAGGTCAGCCTGATGGGCGGCAGTCCCTGCGGTAACCTCGCCGAGGTGACCCTGCCTGATCCTTCCGATGTTGCTGCGCCTGCGGCTCGCCCGGTGCGCGGCACCGCTGCTGCACCGACGCTGCAGACCCTTGGCCTC
>NZ_VIDT01001126.1 GCF_006519715.1 Ideonella azotifigens | reverse complement strand
CGGTGATCGAGTCGACTGCCTTGTCCACGCTGTCCCTGAGCGCGCGCAACCAGCTGCTGATGGACGGTGCCTTGCACACCGCCGGCGGCAAGGTGGCGCTGGCGGTCTCGGCCACCAAGGAAGAAGTTGCAGGCGCGCCCAGCGACACGATGCTGTGGCTGGGCTCGCACAGCAGCGTCGATGTCTCCGGCACCACGCTGCCGAGCCCGACCACCAACGGCCTGCGCCAGGGCCAGGTGCTGGACGGCGGCAGCATCGCGCTGAAGGTCGGCAGCGATGTGCCGGCCACTTCTCCGGTGCTGGTGATCCAGCAGGGCGCGACGCTGGCCGCCCATGGCGCCAGTGCCGAGCTGGACCGCAGCAGCCTGGGCGAAGGCGGCGTGCGCTGGGCGCGCCAGCAGGTCGACAGCAACGGTGGCACGCTGAGCATAGAGGCCGGCCGCGCGCTGGTCACCGAAGGCAGCATCGACCTGCACGCGGGGGGTGCAAAGGCCAGCGGCGGCACGCTGAACGTGACGCTGAATGCAGCCGCCACGCAGCAGCCCGGCAATGCCGAGAACGTCCGGCACGAACTGCGCATTGCCACAGGCCCGACCGAGAAGACCGCCGGCGTGACGCTGGGCGACACCGCCGCCATCGATGGTCTGAATGACACGGCTTCGATCTCCACCGCCGCCATCCGCGCCTCCGGTGTGGCCAACCTGGGCCTGAGCGCACGCGACAGCTTGCGCTTCCTCGGTGGCGCCAACCTGGATCTCACCGGCACGCTGACACTTGCCTCGCGCTCGCTGGGCGTGCAGCCCGGCCAGGCGGTGCAGCTGAATGCCGGCCAGGTGCAGCTTCAAGGGGGCGTGAGCGGGGCCAACGGCACCGCCATGCCGGTGATGCAGGCCCGCGCTGGCGATGCCACGCTGGGCATCCACTCGCGCGATGGCCTGCTGGTCTCGGGCAACTGGGTCACGCAAGACCTGGCCAAGCTGGCGCTGGCGGCCGAGGGCGACCTGATGCTGCAGGGCCTGAACAGCAGCGCGCTCAAGGGCAGCCTGGTCACCGCTGGCGACCTGTCGCTGCGCGCGCGCCAGCTCTATCCCGGCACCGGCGTGGACTTCCGCATCAGCGCGGTGGACCATGACGTGAGCATCGCCGGCAACGGCGCGGACGCCACCAAGATCGCCGCGCCGCTGTCGGCC
>NZ_VIDT01001125.1 GCF_006519715.1 Ideonella azotifigens | reverse complement strand
CACCACGTCCGGCAGCATCTGGCCGATGACGTGGCGCGCCGCCACGGGCGAGGGCCGCTGCGCGTTGAGGATGCTGCCCTCGGGCGCGCTCACCTCGAAGGGCAGCAGCGCGCCGTGGTTGTTCGGCACCTCGGGCGCGATCAGGCACTTGAGGCCGAACACGGTGTAGGCGCGGCAGTAGTTCAGCACCACGTTGATGCCTTGCGGCACCGCGCCGTCGGTGCCGGCATAGTCCACCGTGACACGGTCTTCGGCAATCGTCAGCGTGGCGCGCAGCGTGATGGGGCGGTCGTAGCCGTCGATGGTCAGCGCGCTCTGCCAGCAGCCCCGCGGCAGGGCGGCAATGCGCTCGCGCGTGGCGCTCAGCGACTGCTGCAGGATGTAGTCGCCCAGCGCGTCCAGGCTGGTCTGGCCAAACTCCTGCAGCATGGCCTTGAGGCGGCGCGCGCCGGTGTCGTTGCTGGCGATGTAGGAAAGCACATCGCCTTCGACCTGCAGCGGCGTGCGCACGTTCTGCTGCAGGATGGCCATCAGGTCCAGGTTGAGCTGGCCGCGCGAGGCCAGTTTCATCAACGGGATCTGCAGGCCCTCCTCGAAGATGGAGCGGCCATCGGGCCCCTGGCCCAGGCCGCCGATGTCGAGCTGGTGGCAGCAGCAGCCCAGCAGGCCGACCACCCGGCCGTCCATCACCACCGGGCTGACCACGGTGATGTCGTGCAGGTGGCCGGCCGTCAGCCAGGGGTCGTTGGTGATGTAGTGGTCGCCTTCGGCCATGGTTGCGGCTGGAAAGCGGGCCAGGAAGTGCTTCACGCCTTCGGCCATGGAGTTGACATGGCCGGGGGTGCCGGTCACCGCCTCGGCGATCAGCCGGCCCTGGGTGTCGAACACCGCGGCCGAGAGGTCGCCGGCGTCTCGCACCGTGGTCGAGAAGGCGGTGCGCATCAGCGCCTGCGCGGCTTCCTCGACGACCGAGATCAGGCGGGTCCACATCACCTGCAGGCGCAGGTCCTTCAGGGTGTCATGCGGGTTGTCGTGCGGGACGGCGGGGGAGTTCATCGCAGGGGTTCCAGGGTCAGGCGGCGGCGCGCCGCGTCAGCACGATGTAGCCGTGCCCGTCGATGTGGGCGTCAAAGGCGGGCGAGACCACGGTGGTGGTCTCGTCCTCGACGATCAGTGCCGGGCCGGCCAGGGT
>NZ_VIDT01001124.1 GCF_006519715.1 Ideonella azotifigens | reverse complement strand
CGGCGCCCAGGCCCATCGCGTCGCCAGCAATGCCGCCGCCCTGGCCGGCGCCTTCGGCAAATTTCGGAATCGCCTGCGCCGTCTGGTACTGCATGAACTTGCCCATGTCGTTGCCGACCATGCCCATGCCGATCTTCTGGTCCAGGATCTTCTGCAGCTCCTCGGGCAGCGACACGCTTTGCAGCGTCACGCCTTCCAGCTTCAGGCCCAGCGCCTCGAAGGACGGAGCGGTTGCATCTCGCAGTTGCTTGGCAAACTCGATCTGGTTGGCCGCCAGGTCCAGGAAGGGGATGCCGCTTTGCGCCACCGCGTCGCTGATGTGCTGCAGCATCAGGCCGCGCAGCTGACCATCCAGGTCTTCAACCGTGTAGCGGTCGCGCGTGCCGGAGATCTCGGTGTGGAACAGCTTCGGGTCCGCGATGCGGTAGGCGTAGTTGCCGAAGGCGCGCAGGCGCACCGCGCCGAAGTCCTTGTCGCGGATCGTGATCGGCTGGCTGGTGCCCCAGCGCTGGTCGATCTGCTGGCGGGTGCTGAAGAAGTAGACGTCGCTCTTGAACGGGCTCTGGAACAGCTTGTCCCAGTTCTTCAGGTAGGTCAGCACCGGCAGCGTCTGCGTGGTCAGCTTGTGCATGCCGGGGCCGAAGACGTCGGCGATCTTGCCTTCGTTGACGAACACCGCCATCTGGCTCTCGCGCACCGTCAGCGAGCCGCCGTACTGGATTTCGTTGCCCGCCATCGGGTAGCGCCAGGCCAGCGTGCCGTCGCCGGACTCGGTCCACTCCAGGATGTCAATGAACTGTTTCTTGATGAAATCCATCAAACCCATGACAGCACCCCCTTCTGGCTTCGCAGCACGGCCCGATTGCCGGCGCGGCGAATAATACGCGCGAGGGCGCTGCCGTCCAGCGCCCTCGCTCGATTGCCTGTTGTTCGCTTGACCTGATTGACCCGCCGCTCATGCACGACCCCGCCGAAACCGCCCCCCTCGAAGCACTGAGCCCCACATCGCCGCAAACGGTACCTTCCCAGCCTGTGCGCCTGGCGGTGATCGGCGCCGGGCCGGCCGGGCTGACGCTGGCCTTGCTCGCCAGCACGCGCTGGCCGGAGGTGCAGGTCACGGTGTTCGATGCCCGAGCAGCCGACAAGGACGTCTCGGCCGATCCGCGCACGCTGGCGCTGTCGCTGGGCAGCGTG
>NZ_VIDT01001123.1 GCF_006519715.1 Ideonella azotifigens | reverse complement strand
CACCTCGGCCGAACGGCTGCAGTTCGAGGACATGGCGATGCGCCCCGGCGCCGGCCTGGCCTACCTCTCGCTTTCGGTGGACCATGGCCGCGGTTTGCCCGAGCCGGCGGTCGTGACACTGGACGCTGGTGGCCTGGTGCGCCGGCTGGACCTGGTGCATGCGCCGCACAGCAGCGCGCTGATTGCCGGCCGGCCCACCGATGACCAGCGCTTCTGGGCGGACGTGCCGGCCGCGACCTATACCGTGACCGACATGGTCTACCAGGCCGGCAAGTTGTACGTGGCCGGGCTCAGCAACGCAGCCTTTGCCTCCACGCTGCGGGTCTACGACTTCCCGTTCAACGGCACGGCCAGCGCGACCAGCGTGGAGATGTACCACGCGGTGCACAACCAGGTCGAGACGCGGGCGCCGATCCGCCGCATGGCCATCGCCACGCTCAACGGCGAACCCACGCTGGTGGCAGCCTACACCTGCACACCGCTGGTGACGATTCCTTTGAGGGACCTGAAAGACGGTGCACACATCGTCGGCCGCACCGTGGCCGAACTGGGCTGGGGCAGCGCGCCGGTCGGCCTGGTCAGCCTGGAGACGCAGGACGGACCCGCGCTGCTGCTGGCCAACTCGCACAAGGCGGCGGACCTGTTGCCGGTCTCGGCCATTGCCGCCGCGAGCGCGCAGCCAGGCCTGGCCAAGCCGATCAACTGGCCGACCGAGCCGTACCTGGGCGTGAAAGCCATCCCGATCCCGCTGGCCGGCATCGTCAAGCTCGGCGTGCAGGACAAGACCTTCCTCACGGTGCTGCGCCGCCATGGCAGCACCGGGGCGCTGGAGCTGGTGTCGCTGCGCCAGGGGGCGTTCCTGCGCCTGAGCGATTTCATCAACGAGTACGACTTCGCCGACTTCCGCTACCAGGCCAGCGATGGCTTCCGCGGCCTGCACGGCGTGCTGCGCAGCGACGAGGGCTACCCCGAACTGGCGCGGCGCACGCTGCCGTGAAGCACGGTCGTGCTGCGGTGGCGCTGGCGCTGCTGTCCATCGATGTGCTGGCGGGCTCCGTGCAGGTTTTCCCGTCCGGCCCCAGCGTGCCGGAGAACCTGCTGCACATCGAGCTGCGGCTGCCCATGCCGCTGTCACGGGCGCTGGACATGCGCCATGTGACCTTGCTGGACGCTGCCGGCCAGGTGCTGCCGGGCGC
>NZ_VIDT01001122.1 GCF_006519715.1 Ideonella azotifigens | reverse complement strand
GACGAATTCTCCGCATGCACCACCGTGCGGATGCCCAGCGGCGCGAGCTTCTCGAAGCCCTCCAGCAGCGCGCCATCGGTGGGCGCCGGCAGGTTGCCGAAGGTGTTGCCCACAAAGGCCTTGAAGCTGGTCACGCCAGCCTCCAGCAGCGCCTCCAGCCGCTCGATGGTGTCGTCGCCCAGCAGGCCGTGGATGCCGTAGTCCACATACGACGATTCCGCCGCCTTCTGCTTCAGGCGCAAGGCCTCCAGCGTGCCGGTCGGCGGGTTGGTGTTGGGCATCTCGAAGACGGTGGTCACGCCGCCGCAGGCGGCCGCTGCCGAGCCGGTCTTCCAGGTTTCCTTGTGCGGGTAGCCCGGGTCGCGGAAGTGCACGTGGCTGTCGATGGCGCCAGGCAGCAGGAACAAGCCGTCGGCACGCATCTCCTGCGCGGCTGGCGGCATCAGGTCGTCATGGCCGACCGCCACGATGTGTTCGCCGGCAATGGCCACCGAGGCCTGGATGATCTGGTCCGCCGACACTACGCGGGCGCCGCGGATGACAAGGTCTGCGCTTTTCATGGGGAGATATCCTTAGAGAGAGGCCCAGCCGCCATCGACGGCCAGATCGGCACCGGTGATCTGGCGCGACACGTCGCTGGCCAGGAACAGGCAGGCGTTGGCCACGTCGTCGTCCAGCGTCACGCGGCGCAGCGCGTAATCGGCCGCATGGCGTTGCATCGCCTCTTCCAGCGTGATGCCCAGCTTCTCGGCCATGTTGGCGCAGACCTTCTCGCGAAAGCGCGGCCCATCCACCATGCCGGGTGCCACGCAGTTGACGTTGACGTTGTACGGGCCGGCTTCCAGCGCGAAGCTCTTGGTGATGCCGCGCAGGCCCCACTTGGAGGCCGAATACGCCATGCGGCCGGCGCGTCCGCGCATGCCGAAGGTGCCGCCCACGTTGACCACCTTGCCACCGGCCTGGTCGACCATGGCCGGCAGCACCGCACGCATGGTGTTGAAGCAGCCTTTCATGTTGAGGTCGACGATCTCGTCGAACTCCTCCGGGGTGGTCTCCCAGCCGGTCTTGCCGATGGGGCCGGAGCCACCGGCCACGTTCACCAGCACGTCGATGCGGCCGAACTCGGCCAGTGCAGTCCGGGCCAGGGCCTGGGTCTGCGCGCTGTCGGTCAGGTTGCAGGGCACGACGATGGCTGC
>NZ_VIDT01001121.1 GCF_006519715.1 Ideonella azotifigens | reverse complement strand
TCTTCTGCGTCACCCCAGGATCCGCAGCGCCGTCGCTTGCTTGCGGGCATGGCCGCCTCGGGTGCTGCCACCACCGGCGCGCTGCTGGCGCAGCCGGCGTCGGCGGCATCCGCCGAGTCTGCCAAAGGCCCGTCCACCCAGCCACTGCCGGCGCCCGAGGACTGCGGCATCGACCACTTCGTCATCGTGATGATGGAGAACCGCTCGTTCGATCACTTCCTCGGCTGGGTGCCCGGCGCCGAAGGCCGGCAGGCGGGCCTGAGCTTTGCCGACACCGCGGGCCACTGGCGGCAGACGCACGACCTCGCGCCCGACTTCCAGAACTGCAGCAGCGCCGACCCCGACCACAGCTACGGCGCCGGCCGCGGCGATGTGAATGACGGCGCGATGGACGGCTTCCTGAAGCCCCAGCCCGCGGGCGACACCTTCCCCATCGGCTACTACACGGCAGGCAGCCTGCCCTTCTACGCCGGCTGCGCCCAGCACTGGACCATCTGCGACCATTACTTCAGCGGCATCCTGTCCTGCACCTTCCCGAACCGCATCTACATGCACGCAGGCCAGACCGACCGCGTGACCAATACCTTCGCGATCTCGAAGCTGCCCACCATCTGGGACCGGCTCAAGGCCGCCGGCCTGCGCGGCCGCTACTACTTCAGCGACGTGCCGGTCACCGCGCTGTGGGGCGCCGCGCAGCTGGACATTTCGCGCCGCTTCAGCGAGTTCAAGCGCGACGCCGCGGCCGGCCGGCTGCCGGCCGTCAGCTACATCGACCCGGCGCTGCTGGGCACCGGCATGGGCATCTCGCGGGACGACCATCCGTATGCCGACATCCGCGACGGCCAGGCCTTCCTGAACGACATCTACGACACGCTGCGCGCCAGCCCGAACTGGGAGCGCACACTGATGATCGTCAACTACGACGAGTGGGGCGGTTTCTTCGACCACGTCGCGCCGCCGTTCGGCCCGGTCTCGCCCGAGGAGTTTGCCGCCACCGGCAATGACGGCCGGCTGGGCATTCGCGTGCCCTGCGTGGCCATCGGCCCGAAGGCGCGGCGTGGGCATGTCGAGTCGACACCGTTCGACCCCAACGCCATCCTCAACATGCTGGCCTGGCGCTTCGGCTTCGAGCCGCTGGGCGTGCGCGGCAGCACCTCCACCAACTTCGCCCACGCGCTGGACTTCAGCGCCCGGCACC
>NZ_VIDT01001120.1 GCF_006519715.1 Ideonella azotifigens | reverse complement strand
GAAGGTGCGCACGTACAGCAGCTCGCGCCGCTCGAACTCGGCCACCAGCTCGGCCGGCAAGCGGCGCAGCATCTCGCGCCCGTCGACGATGGGCGTGGCGCCGCCGACCGGCGATGGCAGCTCGCAGAAGAACCACTGCTTGCGCGGCCAGCGCTCCAGGTGCGCGCTCTCGTTGTGGAAGAGGATCATCTCGTCCTCGGGATACGGCGTGGAGCGGTAGGTGTTGCGCCCGCCCTCCTTCTTCGGCAGGTCGCCATAGCTGCCGTAGAGCTGCGGCTCGATGGCCTCGGCGAAGCACTCGAAGTCCTGCGGCGTGTGCAGGCCGGTGTTGCGGAACAGCAGGCCACCGTGGCGCGCCAGCAAGGCCTCGACCTCATCCGCATGGCCGCGCGCCCAGGCGGCGAGGTCCAGGCCCGGCTGCTGCGCCTGCAGCACCAGCGGGAAGTTGCGGCCGGGCTGCAGCGGGCGGGCCTGCAATGCACCGCCGACCAGCTGGACCGGCGCTGCGGCGCGCGGGCCTTTCAGCGCCTGCAGCGCGGCGAGCTTGGCGGAGGTGTCGAGCTTGCGCGGCGGCGTGGCGGTCAACGAAGAAGGGTCAGCGGTCATGGGCAGACGTTCCGGAGAAGGCAGCAAGGTGTGCAGCGGCTGGCCGGGCTGCTGCACGATGGCCTGCAGCAACTGCTGCCAGGCCTGGGCATGGCGGGCCACGGTTTCGCGCCGGTACAGCGCGGTGGCGTAGACCCAGTCGACCAGCAGCGCGCCGCCGTCCTGGCGCACGAACACGGCGAGGTCGAACTTGGATTCGTTGAGCTGCTGCGGCAGCACCTCGATGCGCGCGCCCGGCAGCTCGAAGCGCACCTCGGGCGTGTTCTGCAGCACGAACAGCATCTGCACCAGCGGGTTGCGGTCGCGCGGGCGCGGCACCCCGGCCAGCTCGACGATCTCGTCGAACGGTGTGAGCTGGTGGTCCAGCGCCTGCAGCGCCGCACGCTGGCTGGCTTGCAGCCAGTCGGTGAACGAGGGCCAGGCTTCATTGCCGGTGGCGGCGGGCAGCCGCGAACGCAGCGGCACCACGTTGACGAAAAAGCCGATCAGCGGCTCCAGGTCCGGGTGCCGGCGGCCGGCCACATCGGTGCCGATCACCAGGTCGTCCTGGCCGCACAGGCGATGCGTGAGCGCAAGGAAGGCGGCCAGCAGCACCTG
>NZ_VIDT01000112.1 GCF_006519715.1 Ideonella azotifigens | reverse complement strand
GGGCAAGACCACCCGTTGGCCGGCCTCGCCGCAGAGGCAGCCGTCGCGGTAGGAGAAGAGATTCTCGAAGCCCATGAAGTCGGCCACGAAGCGATTGGCGGGCCGGTTGAACAGCAGCTCCGGCCGGTCGAACTGCTCGATCTTGCCGGCGTTCATGATGACGATGCGGTCCGACAGCGCCAGCGCCTCTTCCTGGTCGTGCGTCACATACAGCAGGGTGACGCCCAGCTCGCGCTGGATGCGGCGCAACTCGGCGCGCATCTGCACCCGCAGCTTGGCGTCCAGGTTGGACAGCGGCTCGTCCAGCAGCAGCAGCTTGGGCTCGATGACGATGGCGCGCGCCAGCGCCACGCGCTGCTGCTGCCCGCCGGACATCTGCGCCGGCAGCCGCTGCTCGAAGCCGGAGAGACCGGTGGCCGCCATCACCTTCTCCACCCGCTGGCGCAGCGCCGCTTCGGGCACCTTGCGCAAGCGCAGGCCGAAGGCAATGTTGTCGAACACGTTCAGGTGCGGGAACAGCGCGTAGGACTGGAACACCAGCCCCATGTTGCGCTGGTGCGCAGGCCTGCGGCTGATGTCCTCGCCGTCGAGCACGATGCGCCCGGCATGCAGCGGCTGCAGGCCGGCCACGGTGCGCATGGTGGTGGTCTTGCCGCAGCCGCTGGGCCCCAGCAGCGAGACCAGCTCACCCTTCTCGACTGCAAGGTGCAGATCCTTCACCGCCGCCGCGCCGCGCACATAGCCGGTCGCCAGACCGTGAAGCTCCAGAAAACTCATGACCTGACCCTTGGCACTACATGTACTTGGAAAAACCCAGCACCCGCTCGGCCGCGAACACCAGCAGCATCGAGAACACCACCAGCACGGTGGACAGGGCGGCGATGGACGGGTCGAAGGTGCTCTCCACGCGCCCCAGCATTTCAATGGGCAGCGTGCTGATGCCAGGTCCTGTCAGGAACAGCGAGACCGGCACCTGGTTGAACGAGGTGATGAAGGCCAGGAAGAAGGCGGCGATCAGCGCGCCCCGGATGTTGGGCAGCACGATCATGAAGAAGGCCCGCAGCCGCGTCGCCCCCAGCGTGACGGCAGCGTCCTCGATGTCCACCCGCAGGTTGGACAAGCTGGCATAGGTCACCCGGATGGCATACGGGATGGACAGCGCCAGGTGGCCGATGAACAGGCCCAGGAAGACCGGCGCGTCGATGCGCAGCACCAGGTGGCGCAGCAGCGCCAGGCCCGCCACCATGCCAGGCACGATCAGCGGCGAGGTGATGACCAGCCGGATCACCCCCATGCCCGGCGGCGGCATGCGCGAGAAGACATAGGCCACCGGCACGCCCAGCAGCAGCGCCGCCACGGTGGCCAGCAAGGCGATCTCCAGGCTGGTGAGAAAGGCGCGCAGGAACTCGCCGTCCTGGAGCACCGCCAGCGTCCAGCGCCACGAATAGCTCCTGGGCGGAAAGGCCAGGGTTTCGGCATCGCTGAAGCCGGCCATGCAGGTGATGACAAAAGGCCCCAGCAGGAACAGCAGCAGCAGCAACAGCGCTGCACGAGAGAAGAGCGAGTCGCGGGTCATGGTCTGCGGGGGCTCCGTCGGTGGGCCAGGCGCTTGAGCAGCACGCTCATGGCCAGGGTCAGCACGATCAGGATCACGGCAATCACATTGGCCGCGCCCAGGTCGCCCTCCACATTGACCTTCTGGTAGAGCAGGGTTTCGAGCATCAGCACCTGCGGGCCGCCCAGCAGCGCTGGCGTGACATAGGCGGTGACGCAGCCGGTGAACACCAGCGTGCCGCCCACCACCAGGCCCTCTTGCGTCAGCGGCAGGGTGACCCGCCAGAAGGCCTGCAAAGGCGTGGCGCCCAGGCTGCGCGCGGCGGCCTCCACGTCCCGCGGCATGTTTTCCATCGCGCTGACCTGCGAGATCAGCATCAGCGGCGCGAACAACTGCAGCAGGCCGATGAACACCGCGCCTTCCGTGAAGAGCAGGCGCAGCGGCTCGGCGGAAAGGCCCAGCCACACGATCACGTCATTGACGAAGCCGTTGCGGCCCAGCAGCACGATCCAGGCATAGGTGCGGGGCACCGGCGCGATCATCAGCGGCAGGATGGTCAGCGCCATCAACAGGCTGCGGTAGCGGCCGGACACCCGCACGATGGCCTGCGCCGGTGGGTAGCAGATCAGCGCAGACAGCAGCGTCACCAGCCCCGCAATGCGCAGCGTGCGCCAGAGGATCTGCCAGTTCAGCGCGGAGGCGAAGAACTCGGTGAAGTGGGCCAGTCCCCAGCTGCCGGCACCACTGCCCGCGCCTTCAACGCGGAAAGACGCCAGCAGCAACAGCAGCACCGGCAGCAGGAAGGCCAGCACCACAAAGGCCAGCGCCGGCGCAATGAGCAGCCAGCGCCATGGCGCTTGCCCAGGCTTGGCGGCGGAAGCGGGCGCGGGCATTGGCGAGGGCGGCGTCACGGCAAGGGCAGGCACGGCGGCTCAGCGCGCCATGCCCTTGTTCCAGGCGTCCACCCAGCCGGCGCGGTTGGCCAGGATGGTGTCGGGCTTGACGAACTTCAAGGACGCCATCTGCTCCTCGCCATAGGTGCTGACCTCGGCAATCTCCTTGGGCAGCGTCACGGACTTGTTGACAGGCGAGTCGATCATGTTGAGCGCCAGCGCCGTCTGCACTTCCTTTGACAGCCAGAAGTCCATCAGCTGGTAGGCCAGGTCGGCGTTCTTCGAGCCGGCCACGATGCCCATCACATTCAGCCCGGCGGCCTGTCCTTCCTTGGGCGAAGCCCACTTCAGCGGCATTCCGGACTTGGTCATCTGGGCCCACACAAAACGCGGCACCGGCGCCAGCCAGATCTCGTCCTGGGCAAACAGCGCCGCCAGCTGCGCGCTGTTCTTGACGAAGGTGACCACGTTGCCGCGATTGGCCAGCACCTTGTCCATGCCGGTCGCATAGCTCGGGCTGGTGCCGCCCCACGAGACCTCGGCCATGTGCAGCGTCAGCGGCCCCTGGGTGGTGGTGATGTCTGGCATCGCCACGCGGCCCTTCAGCGCCGGGCTCCACAAGTCCTTCCAGGAGGTCACCGCGGGCAGCTTGTCGCTGCGGTACACCAGCCCGACGGAGTAGGCGGTGTAGCCGACGGCGAACTTGCCGCCAACGGGGTCCTTGGCAAAGGGTTCCAGGTCGTCGTAGTTCTTCAGGCGGCCGTAGTCCAGCGGCTGGACCAGGCCCTTGCGCGCGGCCTCCAGCATGCCGAAGTCGGAGAACAGCACCATGTCCACGACCTGGTTCTGGCGGCGCGCATCCAGCTTGGCGATGCGGTCGGCGTTGTTGCCGGTTTCCACCACCAGGTTGCAGCCGCACTTGGCGCGGAACGGGGTGTAGACGTACCTCTCGAAGCCGGGCTGCGAGACGGCGTAGGTCGAAAGCGTCAGCGTGCGCCTGTCTTCGGCGTGGCCGGTGGCCGCCAGGCCGGACAAGGCCAGCGCCAGCAGGCCCAGGCGTGAGGTCTTCTTCATGATGCTGCTGTAGGAGAGTTCGGTGAGGCCGCAAGAGCCGTGCAAGCCCCAGGGGCCAATGCCATCAGAACCGGTGGCGCATGCCCACCGTCAGCATCGTCTGCCGGCTGTCGCTCGAGGCACCATAGCCGAAGATGTGCGCCTGGGTGGCGTCGCCGCCGGCGCGCTGCTCGATCAGGTTCACGAACAGGTCGCTGCGCTTGGACAGCACATAGTTGGCCTGCAGGTTCACCTGATCCCAGTGCGGCGCGGTGTCGATCACGTTGTACTTGCCGTTGGTGCGCGTGTAGGCCAGGCCGAGGATGACCTTGGGCAGCACGGTGTAGTTGATGTTCACATCGTAGTTCTGCATGTGCAGGTCGCTGCCATCCAGGTACTCGTACTTCACATCGCTGAAGTAGGCGCCGATCAAGGCCGGGCCCAGGGTGTACAGGCCACCGGCGCCGGCAATCGATTGCCGGGCCGTGCCGAAGCTGGCATTGACGGCGCTCTTGGTGAACAGCAACAGGCTGCTGGCGTAGTCGTTGCCCACGGCACCGGCCGTGTTGCTGGCACTGTTGGGATTGTTCATGCGCGCATACACGGCGCCCAGGTCCCAGGGCCCCTGCTTGTAGCCAACACCCACGCTGTAGGCCTCGTTGTTCGAGCGGGTGGTGCTCTCGCTCAGGCCGTAGACAGCCGTCAGGTTCAGGCCGTTCCAGCGCGGGCTGATGTACTTGATCGAATTCTGGATGCGGATGTCGTTGTAGGCGTTGTCGTTGTCGCCAATCGCCACGCCATTGCTGGCGATCAGCACCGGGCCCAGGTAGTCGTGCACCGTGTCGTACTGGCGGCCCAGCGTGAGGGTGCCGAACCGGTTGTCGCTCAGGCCCACATAGGCCTGCCGGCCAAAGGCGCGGCCGTTCTGGGACAGCGTGCCCGTCATCACGTTGAAGCCCTGCTCCAGCGTGAACACCGCGCTGGTGCCGCCGCCCAGGTCTTCCTTGCCCTTCAGGCCCCAGCGCGGGTTCTGGTTGGTGCCGCTCACCGCATGGCGGTTGCTTTTGCCGCCTTCGTCCGAGACATAGCCCACGCCGGCCGAAATCAGGCCGTAGATCGAGACCGTGGACTCGGCATGGGCCGTTCCGGTCGACATCACCGCGCAACCGAAGCACAGCGTCAGCACTTTTCTCATCGCAACCTCATCCAGGCGTTGTTGTTGCACCGCGGCGGCGACCAGGCACTTCGTGGTGCGGCCGGCCGGTGCATGGAAGGAAGGTTGCAATGTAGGACGAGGTAACAATAAGTGCAGATGATTATCTGTATGGTTCCATAGTCTCAAGTTATATTTTGGCGTGGACGATGACGCTGACAACCCTTCTGCCGACCGCCTGCCCGGCCTCACGCTGCGACAGCTGCGCCACCTCGTGACGCTGGCCGAACTGCGCAGCTTCACGCGCGCGGCGCAGGCCCTGTCCATCAGCCAGCCTGCGCTCACGGCCTCCATCCGGCAGGCCGAGTTCCTGCTGGGCGGGCAGTTGTTCGACCGCTCCTCCCATCGGCTCACGCTCACCGGCGCGGGCGCCCTGGTGCTGCCGCTGGCCGAGCGCCTGCTGAATGTCGCCAGGCTCAGCTTCAACGACATGAGCCTGGCCGTGACGCAGGGTGTGCAGACGGTGCGCATCGGCCTGATCCCCTCGGTGGCCGAAAAGGTCACCGCCCACCTGATCGCGCTGCAGGCGCAGGAGCCCAGCGTGCGCTTCACGCTGCAGGACATGGCCAATTCCGACCTGATCGAAGCCGTTCAGGCCCGCAGGGTGGACTTCGGCATTGGCGCGCGCGAGCGCCGGGCGGCCGATGCCGGCCTGGTCTGCGAGGATCTGTTCCGCGACGACATCATCATCGTGATGCGGGCCGACGATGCCCTGGCCTCGCACGCGCAGCTGGCCTGGGCCGATCTGGTCGACCGGCCGCTGGCCGTCTTCGTGCGCGGCAATGTGGCCGACAGCCTGCTGCGAACAGCCGAGGAAATGGGCCTGGAGCTGAACGTGGCCTTCCGCATGGAATACACCGAACCGATCTACGCGCTGGTGCGCAACCGGCTGGCCATGGCCATCATGCCGCGGCTCTACACCGAGCAACTGCACGACCCCGGGCTGGTGGTGCGGGCCCTGCGGGCGCCGCATGTCAAACGCGGCATTGCGCTGCTGGCCACCGCCGACGACGCGCGCAGCCCGCAGGTGATGCTGTGCCGCTCGTGGATCGTCAACGCGCTGCGAGTGGCCCCGTCGGCGGACGAAGCGCCCGGCGAAACCTGATCCGCGTCCGCGCCGCTCAGGGAAAGCCCCCTGATGCGGCCGGGCCGGCTCGTCGATAGTCCGCCAGTTGTACGACGACTGATGACATGACACCAACCATGAACACCAACTCACATACCCTCGCTCGCCACAGCCGGATGCGCCGCGGGCTGCTTGCCACCAGCGCCAGCCTGGCAGCGCTGTGCGCCAGCGCCGCGCACAGCGCCGAATACGCCTACATCGCCAATGCCGACAGCCAGGAAATCTCGGTGCTGGCGCTGGACCCGGCCAAGGGCACGCTGAGCACCATCGAGACCGTGCCGGTGGGCGGCACCGTGATGCCGCTGGCCGTCAGCCCGGACAAGAAGGTGCTCTACGCCGCGCTGCGCTCACAGCCGTTTCGCGTGCTGAGCTTTGCCATCGACCCCGCCAGCGGCAAGCTGCGCAAGCTCGGCGAAGCGCCGCTGGCCGACAGCATGGCCAACATCGACACCGACCGCAGCGGCAAGTGGCTGTTCGCAGCCTCGTACCCGGGCCACAAGATCACCGTCAACAGCATTGGCAAGGACGGCGCCGTCGGCGCGATCCAGCAGCTGATCCCGACCGCGCCGAACGCGCACGCGATCCACGCGGACGCCACGAACCGCACCGTGTTCGCCACCAGCCTGGGCGGCGACCAGCTTTCCGCGTGGCGCTTCGACGAAGCCACCGGCCAGCTCACGGCGAACAGTCAGCCGCTGACCATGGCCGACGCCAAGACCGGCCCGCGCCACTTCGTGTGGGACAAGGCGCAGAAGTTCATGTACGTGCTCTGCGAGGTGGACGCTTCGCTCTACACCTATGCCTACGACGCCGCGGCCGGCACGCTGCGCCAGCTGCAGCGCACCAGCGTGCTGCCGCCCGGCTTCACCGGCAAGCCCTGGGCGGCGGACCTGCACCTGGGCAACGACGGGCGCTTCCTGTACGCCTCGGAGCGCACCACCAGCACGCTGGCCACCTTCCAGGTCAACCCTGCGACCGGCTTGGTGCAACTGGTCAACCACGTGCCAACCGAAAAGACCCCGCGCGGTTTCGCGATCGATCCTTCGGGCCGCTGGCTGCTCGCCACCGGCCAGGACTCGCACGGCGTGGCGGTGCACGCCATCGACCCGGCCAACGGCACGCTGAGTCAGGTCCAGCGCTACGCGCTGGGCAAGAACCCGAACTGGGTGGAGATTGTCGAACTGCCCTGACGCGAATCGGGGCAGTTCAGCGCGGTTGAGGGTCTCAGCGGTAGAACGCCTCGACCCTGCCCTTCAGCTTGATCTTCAGCGGCTGGCCCCTGCGGTCCTTGGCCTTGCCGGCGGCCACCGCGATCCAGCCTTCGCTGATGCAGTATTCCTCGACGTCGAAACGCTCCTTGTCATTGAAGCGGATGCCGATGTCGTGCTCGAAGACCTTGGCGTTGTAATGCGGGCTGCGCGCGTCCGTCGAGAGGTGGTCGGGCAGCGCGGGGCGCTCGGCAGGCGTAGGGGCGGAAGCGGTCGTGGTGTCGTCGGTCATGGGAGCTTGGTGATTCGGGGGTGAGGCTCAGCCGGCAAGACCCGCGAAAACGTTCTGCACGTCTTCGTTGGCGTCCAGCGCGGCGAGAAAGGTTTCGACTTCTTCGAGCTGCTCGGCATTGAGCGTCGCCGGGTCGACCGGGTTCTTGGGCTTGTAGCCCAGCTTGGCCGACAGCACATTGAAGCCCTGGCCCTGCAGCGCGCGGCTGACCAGGTCCAGGTCGGTGGGGTCGGTGAGGAACACCGTCGCGCCGTCTTCGCCGGGCTCCAGGTCCTGCGCGCCGGCCTCGATGGCGGCCATCTCGGGGTCGGCGCCCGGGGCCACCGGTTCGGCCTCGATCATGCCGACGTGGTCGAAGTCCCAGGCGACCGAGCCGGAGGTGCCGAGCTGGCCCTTGCGGAACAGCACCCGCATGTCGGAGGCGGCGCGGTTCACGTTGTCGGTCAGGCATTCGACCATCACCGGCACGCGGTGCGGCGCAAAGCCTTCATACAGCGCGTACTCGAAGTGCACCGCCTCACCGGTGAGGCCGGCGCCCTTCTTGATCGCGCGCTCCAGCGTGTCCTTGGGCATGGACACCTTGCGGGCCTGCTCCACCACGAGGCGCAGCCGCGAATTGGCGGCCGGGTCCGCGCCGTGGCGGGCGGCAATCATGATGTCCTTCGCCAACTTGCCGAACAGGCGCCCCTTGGCATTGGCCGCCAGGTCCTTGTGCTTTGCTTTCCACTGCGCGCCCATGGCTGCGGCTCTTTCTGCGAGTTGCGGTTGCCGCGACGACTGGCGCCCGGCGGAATGCACGGGCGCTTCAACAATGCTGGCGCGGCCTGCGCGCAGGCCGGCGGCGCACGCGAAGGGGGCGGATTTTACGGCCAGGCTGAACAAGCCCGGCGCAAGCCCGGCGCCCCGAGCCCCGCACTTGCGCCTGCGCAAGCAACCGAGGCAGCCGCAGTCCAACAATTGGGCCAACCGTCACCAGCACCCCAATGCGGCATTTATGCGCCACGACCTACCCGGACAAGACAGGCAAGCCATGTTGGCCCCGGTCTTCCTGGCGCCTGTGCTGGCAGAAGCTGCGCGCCAGCGGGTCAGCGTCCACACGCTGACCCGCGGCCTGCAGATCACCGCAGAGGACCTCAACTCGCCTGGCACGGCGATATCGCACAGCGAAGCGCTCACCGTGGTGCGCCGCGCCGTGCAGGACCTGCGCATCGACGATGCCGGACTGGCCCTGGGCATGCGAGCCTGCGTCACGGAGCGCGGCATCCTGGCGCTGGGCATGTTGGCCGCTGCCACGCTCGGCGATGCGATCAAGCTGGCGCTGCGGTTCCCCGAAAGTGCAGGCTACCTGCTGAGCCTCTGGGAAACGCCCTCTGCCCAAGGCCCGCAACTGCACGCGGAACCGTTTCCCGACGACCTGGACCTGCAGGACTTTCTGGTCGACCTGACCTTCTCGTCCACGGTGGCTGTGTGCCGGCAGGTCACGGCGGCGAACTACACGCCTGCCGGCGTGGAACTGGTCCGCAAAGCCCCCGCGGCGGGCCACGCCCATGAGCAGTTCTTCGGCTGCCCCGTGCGTTTCGGTTGCCCGAGAAACACGCTGACGACAGGGGCCGACTGGCACAACTTTCCCTTGCCCTGGGCCAATCGCCAGGCCTATCGGGTGTCCTCGCAATCGCTGGAGCAAGCCTGTGCGCAATGGCGCGCAATGACAGGCTTGGCCCCCCTGGTGACCCGTGCACTGCACCGCAGCCTGCCACGCATCGCGAACCTCGCGGAGGTCGCGGCAACACTCCACCGCAGCGAACGCACCCTTCGCCGCCAATTGGCCCAGCAAGGCCTGAGCTATCGCAGCCTGCTCGACGACAGCCGGAAATCCCGGGCACTGGAGCTGATGACCAGCAAACGCTGGGGCCTGGCCCAGATCGCGGCCGAGGCCGGCTTCTCCGACACCCGCGCCTTCACCCGGGCCTTCAAGCGTTGGACCGGCCACTCGCCCACAGCTCTTCGCGACCGGCCCGCTGCCCTGACGACGCCCGCGACCGAGGCCGAGGCAGAAGCTGAGCCTGACTGATCAGCCGCCCAGCCCCGGGCTCAAGCATTCGGTCACGCAAGGCAATGCCGAGCCAGTCCGGCACGCCGTGGCTCGCTCACCTGTCGATTGGCCGAACGGGTCCATGGAATGGCCGAGCGGGCCCTGTCTGCCCGCAGGCCCGAACCGATAAGCAAGTGGTCGATGTCTGCATGGCCCGGCCACCTTCGGCGAGATTGGCCGTCAACTCCTGAACCAGACGACGGTTGCACCGCGCATTGTTTGACCAAAGACCCGACACCGCATTCAACTCACCCACCACCATGACCATCCTCAGCAATATAGGCATCGGAAAACGCCTTTACGCGGTTTCCATCTTGTTGATCGTCGCGCTGTCTGCGCTGGCTGTCAGTTCCTGGTTTCAGTTGGTGCAGGTCGGGCAATTGGCCAATCGCGTGGGCATCGTGCGCGCACTGCAGCTCGAACTCATTGCCAGCACCGAGCTGGGGGTCACGCGCGCGTTGCTGGACCTTCGCCAGGCCATGCTGGTCAAGACGCCGCAAGAGGCCGAGGCCGCGCTGGGGGACATCGACGCCGTGCGCAAGCAGATCACCCACAACGACGACACCTACCTGCGCGAAGTCACGACGCAGGAGGGACGGGACGCGTTTGAGCGCGACTGGCTGCAACTGCAGAAAATCACCTGGCCGACCGCCGAAGCCACGGTCGCTTTGGTGCGCGAGGGCAAACGCGAGCAGGCCTTTGACACCTTGATGCTACGCACCATTCCGGCGTTTGCGCGCATGCAAGACTGGCTGAGCGCCGAGCGCGCCCGCCAAGGCAAGATGCTGGCTGCCGAGGTGGGCGACATCTCGAAAGCCGCCGACGCGATTCGCATCCAGCTCGCGGGCTTGGTCGCTGCCATCGGCGTGGGCCTGATGGGCTTCTCCTGGTACATCGCACGCCTGCTGCGCCGGCGTGTCACCCAGGCGCAGCAAGTGGCAGAGCGAGCCCGCCAAGGCGACTTCACCGTTGCGGTCACCGATCACGCCAGGGATGAGTTCAGCCCCTTGCTGGGCAGCCTTTCCGCCATGCAGTCGTCTTTGATCGATGTGGTGGGTTCGGTCCGGCGCAATGCACAGGGCGTTGCCACCGCCAGTTCGGAGATTGCCAGTGGCAACAACGACCTGTCGCAACGCACCGAACAACAGGCTTCGGCACTGGAGGAGACCGCCGCGTCAATGGAAGAACTGAGCTCGACTGTCAAACAGAATGCCGACAATGCTCGCCAGGCAGAGCAACTGGCAAAACTGGCCAGCGAAGTCGCCCGCAAGGGGGGCGATGTCGTGGCAGAAGTCATCCAGACGATGAAGGGCATCAACGACAGCGGCAAGAAGATCTCCGACATCATCGGTGTGATCGACGGCATTGCCTTTCAGACCAATATCCTGGCGCTGAACGCCGCCGTGGAGGCCGCCCGTGCCGGAGAACAGGGCCGCGGCTTCGCGGTGGTGGCCACCGAAGTGCGCAACCTGGCCGGCAGATCCGCCGAGGCTGCCAAGGAAATCAAGAGCCTGATCACAGCCAGCGTCGAGCGCGTCGAAGAGGGCACCACGCTGGTCGACAAGGCGGGGGCCACGATGTCCGAAGTGGTCTCTTCCATCCGGCGGGTGACCGACCTGATGAGCGAGATCAGCACCGCGAGCAACGAGCAGAGTGCCGGCGTCACGCAGGTGGGCGAAGCCGTCATGCAGATGGACCGCGCCACGCAACAGAACGCCGCGCTGGTGGAGCAAAGCGCCGCTGCCGCCGAGAGCCTGAAAACCCAGGCCCGGCAACTGGTGCAAGCCGTGGCGGTTTTCCAGCTCTCGCAAGACGCGGCTTCCGGTCCCCGGTGAACGCAAAGGTGGAGGCCTGCTGCTCCGGCAAGCCGGCAGCCAACGCGAAGGGACGGAATTCAGGCACCTCATCTTCCTCCTGGACTCATGCCGGCTGCGCCTGCGGCGCAGGTTCGGCCAGCTGAGGCGCCAGCACCGAGATGACGGCTGCCAACGCCGCCAGCACCAGCAGCGCCAGACGCAGGCCGCCAAGGTGGGCGAGCCAGCCGATCATCGGCGGACCGAGCAGGAAG
>NZ_VIDT01001119.1 GCF_006519715.1 Ideonella azotifigens | reverse complement strand
ACGCTGGCCTCGCCAGCCGAGGCTGCGCAGCGCGCCAACCCGGTGGTGCCGCTGCTGGAGAACTACGACCTGCCGCCACCGGGCTCACCGGTGGACGTGCTGGTCGATCACCTGAAGTCGCTGGCCGGCAAAGAGCCGGAACGCGTGGCCGAAGTCGTCAAGCAATGGATGCAAAAGCATGCCCAGCCTCAATGAATCCCTGGACGCCCTGGCGTCCGCCCTGCCCGCAGGCATCTCGCTGAGCCCGGTTGAACAGGCCGCCATCGTGATGCTCAGCATCGGCGAGGAGCCCGCAGCCGCGGTGCTGCGCTGCCTCAGCCGCGAAGAGCTGCTGGAGCTCACGCAGGTGATGTCGCGCATGAGCGGCATCAAGGTCGACTCGGTGAAGACCGCGCTGCAGCACTTCTTCGACGACTACCGCGAGCAGAGCGGCCTGCACGGCGCCTCGCGCCAGTACCTCAAGCGTTCGCTGGACCTGGCGCTGGGCAGCGAAATCGCCAGCAGCGTGCTGAACAACATCTACGGCGACGCGATCCGGCCCAAGGTGGCGCGCCTGCAATGGGCCTCGCCGAAGTGGCTGGCCGACCGCATCGTGCGCGAGCACGTGCGCATGCAGGCCGTCTTCCTGAGCTTCCTGCCGGCCGCGCTGGCCGGCAGCGTGATCGAGGCCTTGCCGGTCGAAGGCCGCGACCTGGTGCTGATCAACGTCGCCCGCCTGACCGAGATCGATCCGGAGCTGCTGCGTGAACTCGACGAGCTGGTCGAGCGCTGCCTGCAGTCGCTGGGCTCGCAGAGCGCCACCGTCGAAGGCGTCAAGCAGGCCGCCGAGATCCTCAACCGCCTGCCCGGCGACCGCCAGCAGATGGTGGAACTGCTGCGCGCGCACGACCCGGCGGTGGTCTCGGAGATCGAGGTCAGCATGTACGACTTCTTCATCCTCAGCCGCCAGAGTGAAGCCACGCTGCTGCGCCTGATCGAGGCGGTGCCGATGGACCAGTGGGCGCTTGCGCTCAAGGGCGCCGAGCCGGCCATCCGCGACGCGGTGCTGCAAACCATGCCGCGCCGCCAGGCGCAAGGCTTCGAGGACGCGATGCGCCGCAGCGGCCCGGTGCCGATGAGCCGCGTGCTGCAGGCCCGCGAGCAGATCATGGCCGAGGTCAAGTCGCTGGTGGATGCCGGCGAGATTGAAGTGCAACTGTTCGCC
>NZ_VIDT01001118.1 GCF_006519715.1 Ideonella azotifigens | reverse complement strand
CCAGTCACCGGCCGGCAGGTTGTGCAGCACCATCTGCAGGCCGGCCGCATCCATCTCGGCGCGCAATGCGTCGGCCGGGAAGTCGTACGGAAACTGGCATTCGACGAAGCGGAAGCCGGCCGCGGCGGCACGCGCAAAACGCTGCGGCAGCGGCACCTCGGTGAACAGCATCGAAAGATTGGCGGCGAAACGAGGCATACCTGACCTGGATGGGCACTCGCTGTGCAACGATGGCGGGCCTTCACGATACCAGCGCGCGCCATGACCTCTGCCGCCCCCCGCCGCACCCTGCTGATCCGCAACGCCGAGCTGATCGCCACGCTGGACGACCAGCGCCGCGAACTGCGCCACGCCAGCCTGCTGGTACAGGACCGGCAGATCGTCGCGCTGGGCAGCGCCGAGGACCTGCGGCCCTGGCTGCCGGCGGACGGCGTGGACGAGGAGATCGACGCGAGCGACCACATCGTCATCCCCGGCCTGGTGAACACCCACCACCACATGTACCAGAGCCTGACGCGGGCCATCCCCGCGGCGCAGAACGCCGAGCTGTTCGGCTGGCTGCGCACGCTCTACCCGCTCTGGGCCGGGCTGACTCCGGAGATGGTGCAGGTCTCGACCCAGGTGGCGATGGCAGAGCTGCTGCTCTCGGGCTGCACCACCAGCTCGGACCACCTGTACCTCTACCCGAACGGCGTGAAGCTGGACCACAGCATCGAGGCCGCGGCCGAGATCGGCATGCGCTTCCATGCCGCACGCGGCAGCATGAGCGTGGGCGAAAGCGCTGGCGGGCTGCCGCCGGACAGCCTGGTCGAAGACGAAGCCGCGATCCTGGCCGACACCCAGCGCCTGATCGAGACCTATCACGATGCCGAGCCGCTGGCGATGCTGCGCGTGGTGGCCGCGCCCTGCTCGCCGTTTTCGGTCAGCCGCGATCTGATGCGTGAATCGGCCCGGCTGGCGCGGGCGCTGGGCACGCGCATGCACACCCACCTGGCCGAGAACGACCACGACGTGGCCTACAGCCTGGCCAAGTTCGGCATGACGCCGGCGCAGTACGCCGAGAGCCTGGGCTGGGTCGGCGACGACGTGTGGCATGCCCACTGCGTGAAGCTGGACGACGCCGGCATTGCCCGCTTTGCCGCCACCGGCACCGGCGTGGCGCATTGCCCGTGCAGCAACATGCGGCTGGCCTCGGGCATTGCGCCG
>NZ_VIDT01001117.1 GCF_006519715.1 Ideonella azotifigens | reverse complement strand
GCACTTCCAGCGGCCCGTCGTCATCGCCGCAGTCGTCCAGGTGCAGGCGCACAGCCAGCATCTGTGCCAGCAGCGCGTCCGGCGGCTGCACAAAGCATTCGCCCTGTTTGGTCGACCAGCCTCCCCAGCCGGGCAGCTCGGCCGGCGGCCCCACGACCGGAATGCTCAGGTCCTGGTGCACGCTGACCAGCCAGTTGCAGCCGGCCGACTTCTCGAACAAGGTGGCCTGCACCACCACAGGGTCGGCCGGCAAGCAGCGCGCCAACCCGTCATCGCCCAGCAATCGCGGCACCAAGGCACGGCAGGCGGGTTGAGAAAGCAGGCGCCTTGACCCCGCGGTGCCATCCGCCGCTTCGCCTACAGCCGCACGCAGCGATTCAAGTTCGCCGCTGCCCAGCCAGCCTCGCTGCCAGGCCAGGCCCTGCTCGTGCAGGCTGCGCAACAGCTCGGTCGCGCCTGTGTTGTTGTCTGTCGGGTCGTCCGTCATGCTGGCCATCCTACGGTCCACGCAAGGTGCAAGGGAACTTGGCCCGGACATAATCGGTCGCACCCCAGTGGGCGGTTTGTGCCCAGGAGAAGCCGTTTGCCCTTGCCTTTGCTCATGCCCGACGCTGCCATTTCCTGCCGCCCAGCCAAGGCTGCGGTCTCGCGCGCGGCTGCCTGCGGGCTGTTGATGCTGGCAGTGGCCGGGGGGCTGGCGGGCTGTGAGACGGTGATTCCGCGCAAGACTTCGGTCTACCAGAACGAGCAGTTCAAGTCGGACGAGACGTTTTCGCGGCTGTTCGACGCCGAGCCGGACGACACCTGCGAAGCGGCGCGCCGTGCGCTGCTGAGCCAGGGGTATGTGATCAATACGCTGAAGCCGGACCTGGTCAACGGCAGCAAGCGCTTCCAGCCCGAGGGCGAGGTGCACGTCGAGATCTCGTTCACCGTGGTCTGCACGCCGGAAGGCCGTTCGGGCAAGGTGTCGACCGCCTATGTCAGCGCCATGCAGGATCGCTACGCGCTGAAGAAGAGTGCCAATTCGGCCAGCCTGGGGCTGCCGGCGCTGGGCTCGCTGTCCATTCCACTGTCGGCCAGCGACGACTCACTGGTCAAGGTGGCCAGCGAGACGATTCCCGCCGGCCAGTTCTACGACCGCTTTTTCACGCTGATGCACCGCTACCTGCGGGAGTCGGTGGGCGACAGCCGGCAGCAGCAGCGCGCC
>NZ_VIDT01001116.1 GCF_006519715.1 Ideonella azotifigens | reverse complement strand
GCACTGGCCGCGCTGCGGCCTTGAAGGCACCCACCGCGGTGCGACCTTGAACGCCGCGGCCGGCGCTACCATCCGTCACCTTTGCGTTTCGGATCGGGGTTTCCATGAGCGACAGCGTCTATGACTTCGAGGCCAAGGCCATCACCGGCGAAACCGTGCCGCTCAGGCAGTACCAGGGCCGGGTGCTGCTGATCGTCAACACCGCCAGCAAGTGCGGCTTCACGCCGCAGTTCGAAGGCCTGCAAAAGCTGTGGAAGGACTACCAGGACCGCGGCCTGACGGTGCTGGGTTTCCCGAGCAACCAGTTCCTCTCGCAGGATCCGGGCAGCAACGACGAGATCGCCTCGTTCTGCCAGCTGCACTACGGCGTGGACTTCCCGATGATGGCCAAGGTCGACGTCAACGGCGACGAAGCCACGCCGCTGTACCGCTGGCTCAAGGGCGAAAAGCCAGGCCTGCTGGGCATCGAGGCCATCAAGTGGAACTTCACCAAGTTCCTGATCGGCAAAAACGGCCAGGTGCTCAAGCGCTACGCCCCGCAGGACGCACCGGAGAAGCTGGCCAAGGACATCGAGGCCGCGCTGGCCGCATGATCGCGGCGCCCTCGTTCGACGCGCCGCTGGCGGACCATCCGCAGGCCGCGCTGCTGGACAACAGCGGTGCCGCATTTGCCGATGAGCCGCTGTACCCGCCGCTGTGCCGGCTGATCGCGCGCTCGGCAGGCCTGCTCGAACTGCTGGACGCGGCGCCGCCGACACAGCGGCTGCCGAACCTGATCCTCGCGGCGCTGCATTACCAGGTGCTGCAGGCCGGCAGCGCGAACGGTCTGGGCGGCTGGTACGCCAGCGTGGGTGGAACGCGGTCACCGGACGACCCGGCGCTACCAGCCGCGCTGGCGGCGTTTGCCAACGCCCATGCGACTGCATTGCGCGAGCTGATCGCCACCCGCCGCACGCAAACCAACGAGATTGGCCGCTGCACGGCGCTCAAGCCTGCGCTGGACGAAATCGCGCGCCATCACGGACCGCGGCTGGCCTTGTTCGACTTCGGTTGCAGCGCCGGGTTGAACCTGGCGGTGGACCGCTATCGCTGCGACTACCGCGGCGATGCGTCGGGCGGCTTGCCTTGCCGCGTCGTTGGCGCTGCACCCGAAGCGCTGGAGGCGCCGCCGAGCTGGACGCTGGCTGCGCGCTGCGGCGTGGACCAGG
>NZ_VIDT01001115.1 GCF_006519715.1 Ideonella azotifigens | reverse complement strand
CGGTTCGTCGTCATGTGCGAAAAAGCCATGGCCGTGGCCGCGCTCGGCCTGGGTCTCGCGTTCGCGGGCAAACGCTTCTTCGAGTTGCTGGCGGCCAGCCTTGGCCATGCTCATCAGCCTGGCCTGGTCGCCATAGTGGGGTGCCATTTCCTTGAGCAGCTGCACGCTGTGGCGGCGAAAGCGCTGGGCCAGCGTGCGCGCCTGGTAAGGCCGCAGGCCCAGGCCTTCGAGCACGCTGCGGCCGCTCATCAGCGCCGAATCGAAGGTTTCGCGCTCGATGTGCGCCACGCCACGCTTGTTCAGTTCGTACCAGTGCTGCGCATTGCGCGCCCGGGCGACGAGCTGCAAGGCCGGAAAGTGCGCCTGCGCGAGGTCGACGATGGCCAAGCTTTGCACCATGTCGTCCACCGCCACCACCAGCACCTTGGCGCTGCCGGCGCCAGCGGTGCGCAGCAGGTCCAGCCGCGTGGCGTCGCCGTAGAACACGCGCCAGCCGAACTTGCGCAGGCTCTCGACCTGGTCCGGG
Organism: Ideonella azotifigens; assembly: GCF_006519715.1. Taxonomy (GTDB): domain Bacteria; phylum Pseudomonadota; class Gammaproteobacteria; order Burkholderiales; family Burkholderiaceae_C; genus Ideonella; species Ideonella azotifigens. Next base: position 684 of record NZ_VIDT01001115.1, on the reverse strand, counting down.
TCGTGTTCCAGCACGGTGGCCTTCAGGCCGCTGGCGAACATCAGCCGGCCGACGATCTGGCCGTAGCGGCCGAAGCCGGCAATGATCACCGGCGCCTCCTGCGGCTCGTCGATCTCCTTCAGCTCGGTGCCGGTGGCCCGGCCGCCGCTGCGCGCGGCGCGGCGCTTGTCCAGCCTGTCGTTGAGCACCAGCAGCAAGGGTGTGAGCAGCATGGACAGCGCCACCACCGCGACCAGCAGCGACGAGGTCGCCGGCTCGATCACCTCGCCCTGCTCGGCCGCCTGGAAGACCACGAAGCCGAACTCGCCGCCCTGCGCCAGCAGCACGCCGAACACGCCGCGCTGCGCCAGCGGCAGCTTCATGGCCCGGCCCATGCCCCACAGCACCAGGGCTTTGATGGACAGGAAACCCAGCACCAGGCCGGCCACCAGCAGCGGCTGCGCGCGCAGCACCGACAGGTCCAGGCTCATGCCCACGGCGATGAAGAACAGGCCGAGGAACAGGCCCTTGAACGGTTCCAGGTCGGTTTCCAGCTCGCGCCGGTATTCGCTTTCAGCCAGCAGCACGCCGGCCAGGAAAGCGCCCAGGGCCATCGACAGGCCTACCGTCTGCATCAGCGAAGCGGTGGCCACCACCAGCAGCAGGGCCGCGGCGGTGAAGATCTCGGGTGTCTTGCTGCGGGCG
>NZ_VIDT01001114.1 GCF_006519715.1 Ideonella azotifigens | reverse complement strand
GATTTCGTCGTGTGCGCACTCGCGCAGGTTCTCTGAAGCCGGGCTGAGGAACTGCTGCCGATCAAACGGCGCGCGCAAACGCACCACCCACAGGCCGGCCGGCAGGCTGGCCATGTGATGCAGCATGGCTGCGCGCAGCTGGCGCTTGATCAGGTTGCGTGTCACCGCCCGCTTGGCATGCCGCTTGGGCACCACCAGGCCCAGCCAATGGCCTTCGGGAAGCGGGTCAGCCGCAGCTGGCGAGGACTCATCCACAAGCAGCTGGCTCTCGGGCGACCCACCTGTGGATAACTCTGGTGACAACTGCGGGACAACCGGTTCGCAAGCAAGCGGCGCGGCTTTTGCGGCCGGCCGTCGTGCGGTCGAAGGCCCGCTGGCGACGTAGTGAACGGCGAAGTGAGCACTTCGCGAACGCTGCGGCGCAGCCAGCACACGCTGAAAATCGGCCGAGCGCAAGATGCGGCCGATCATGGCGCGCGGCTTAGACCTGCGACAGCTTCTTGCGGCCCTTGGCGCGGCGCGCATTGACCACGGCGCGACCGCCACGGGTCTTCATGCGGACGAGGAAACCGTGCGTGCGGGCACGGCGGACCTTGGAAGGCTGATAAGTGCGCTTCATGGGTGTTCTACCTAGGTTGGAAGGCGGTCGGAGGGGCGGACTGTCTGGCGCTGCCGGGTGGCCCGAGCTGCAGGCAACAAGCCCACACATCAGACACACCCCCCGACACTTTCAGCGGCTCATGCAAGCTGGCTTGCGGTGGACGCGGTGGAAAATCGGCGCTCCCAAAAGCCCCGCTCCTCACCCACGCTCCCCACCCAGCAAGCAGCCCTGCAAGCGCAGTCCTGTCGTTCGGGAAACCTAGCATTAAATCAAAAGCTGGGCCGGCCGTCAAACAGGCTGGCGCCAAGCCCCGCCAACGCGACCACCCTGGCCGCGCATCAACGGGGATTGACCTGGCGCGAAAAACTGTGGATAACCGCGCTTGGCGACTGGCAGGGAATGCGTAGAATCCAGCCGCTCGATAAGAACTTGTCCACATGAGCATTGACCTCTGGCAGCGCGGTTGCGACCGACTCGCGATCGAACTGCCCGAACAACAGTTTTCCACCTGGATCCGGCCTTTGCCGCCCGCCGACATCAGCGATGCCGGCGAAGCGGGGGCCGTGGCGTCGCTGCGTGTCCCGAACCGCTTCAAGCTGGACTGGATCCG
>NZ_VIDT01001113.1 GCF_006519715.1 Ideonella azotifigens | reverse complement strand
GGCCCGAGGAAGCTGCGCCCTGCCCGGTCCTCCCGGCGCACGCGCAGGTTGGCCAGCAGATTGGCCTCGATGTGGTACAGCGCCTCGTGCAGCCAGGCCACGCACAGGTCGGCCTGCCCAGTGGCCACCGCCTGCAGGGCTTGCTGGGTGGTTTCGAAGGACAGCACCCGGGTGCCCGGGAACTCGCGCGTCAGCATTTCGCCCGGCACCTGGGCCTGCACGATGGCCACGCGGCGGCCGGCAAAGTTCTGGGCTTCGGACACGTCAGTCACATCGCTGCGGGTCACCAGCACCAGCTCGGCATCCAGCAAGGCACCGGGGAAGGTGGCAAAGGGCTCGCGCACGGGACTGGGCGCAGCCAGCGGCGTCATCTGCACCTCGCCGGTGGCCAGCAGTTGCGCGGCCGCCTGGGCCGAGGGCACCCAGCGGTAGGCCCAGCGCAAGCCGGTGCGCTCGCCAATGCGGTCCATCATGTCGATGGCAAAACCCACCGGCGTGCCGTCCGCGTGTCGGCTGTAGTACGGCGCGTTGCCGTCCACCACCACCACCGGCACGACGCCCTGCTGGGCAATCCAGTTGCGCTCCTGGTCGCTCAGGCTGGGGAGCTGGGCAAATGCCAGCGCGGCCGGCAGCAGCCAGAGCCAGCCCCACAACAGCACACGAAAGCAGACCCGCATGCGGCATCGTACCCGGCACGCAAGCCGCTTCGCCAAAACAACAGGCGCAGGCCTGGCCCTCGCGCCGGCGGCACCGTAGACTCCGCAGCCGACTTTCAGGAACCTTCCCATGCAACTCATCGGCATGCTGGACTCGCCTTACGTGCGGCGCGTCGCCATCTCCCTGCAGCTCTTGCAACTGCCGTTTGAACACCGCTCGGTCTCGGTCTTCCGCGGCTTCGAGCAGTTCAGGCAGATCAACCCGGTGGTCAAGGCGCCGACGCTGCTTTGCGACGATGGCACGCCGTTGATGGACTCGACGCTGATGCTCGAATATGCCGAAGCGCTGGCGGCCCCGCGCAGCCTGATGCCGGCCGCCCTGCCCGAGCGCCAGCAGGCGCTGCACCTGATCGGCCTGGCGCTGGCCGCGACGGAGAAGAGCGTGCAGATCGTCTACGAACACGGCATTCGGCCGGCCGAGAAGGTTCACGCGCCGTGGCTTGAGCGCGTGACCGGCCAGATGCACAGCGCCTTCGGCCTGCTCGAAGCGGCGCTGGCACCGCA
>NZ_VIDT01001112.1 GCF_006519715.1 Ideonella azotifigens | reverse complement strand
CAGCGCCACCACCACGGCTTCGCGCACACCCGGTTGGCTCAGCAACTGAGCCTCGATCTCGCCCAGCTCGATGCGCTGGCCGCGCAGCTTGAGCTGGTGATCCAGCCGGCCGAGGTATTCGAGCTGGCCGTTCTCACGGTGTCGCACCAGGTCACCGGTGCGGTAGAGGCGCGAGCCGTCTGCGGCCAGCGGGTCGGCAATGAAACGCTCGGCGCTGAGCGCCGGCTTGCCGAGGTAGCCGCGGGCCAGGCCCACGCCGCCGAGGTAGAGCTCACCGGCGACGCCCGGCGGGCTGGGGTTCAGGTCCGCATCCAGCACCTGGGTGCGCAAGCCGGCGATGGGCCGGCCGATGGCGACCTGGCCGCGGCCGTCTTCGCGGCAGGTCCAGTGGGTCACGTCGATGGCGGCTTCGGTCGGGCCGTAGAGGTTGTACAGCGCGGCACCCGGCAGCCGCCGGAAGACATCGCGCTGCGCCTCGGCCGGCAAGGCCTCGCCGCTGCAGACGATGCGGCGCAGCACCTCGTTGCAGGCCTCCACGCCCTCATGCGCCAGGAAGGCCTGCAGCATCGACGGCACGAAGTGCAGCGTGCTGACACCGTGCTGAAGGATCAGCGCGACCAGGCGCGCCGGGTCGCGGTGTTCGCCGGGTGCGGCCACGGCCAGGCGGGCGCCGGCCATCAGCGGCCAGAAGAACTCCCAGACCGACACGTCGAAGCCAAACGGGGTTTTCTGCAGCACGGTGTCGCGTGGCGACAGTGCGTAAGCCTGCTGCATCCAGGCCAGCCGGTTGTAGAGCGCGCGGTGATGGTTGGCCGCGCCCTTGGGCCGGCCGGTGGAGCCGGAGGTGTAGATCACATAGGCCAGGTGCTCGCCATGCAGCAGCGGCCGCGGGTCGTCCTGCCGCGCCTCGGACAGGTCCAGCGTGCGCAGGTTCCAGTTCGGCAGACCGGCAGCAAACGGCGCCACGTCGCGATCGCTCAACAGCAGCGAGATGCCACTGTCCTCGGCCATGTAGGCCAGGCGTTCGTCGGGGTGTTCCGGGTCCAGCGGCACGTAGGCGCCGCCCGCCTTCATCACCGCCAGCAGCGCGACGACCATCTCGATGGAACGTGCCATCCACACGCCCACGCGCGCATCCGGCCGCACGCCGGCCGCGATCAGGCGATGCGCCAGCTGGTTGGCGCGGCGGTTCAGCTCGGCGTAGCTCAGCACCGTGTCGC
>NZ_VIDT01001111.1 GCF_006519715.1 Ideonella azotifigens | reverse complement strand
TGCCGCGCGCCGCATGGACCTGCGCGTGCGCGAGGCCTTGTCCGGCCGCTCGCTGGACCAGTTCGCTGCATAGGGCGTCGCGCCCATCCGGGTGCCGATTGAGGCGCCTCTTCATCTCCGTTCTCCAAAAGGCCTGCCATGAGCTCCTCCGCCGATCCGCAGGCCCTGCCTGCGTCCGTCCCTTCTGCCAACGCCGCCGCCACCTCGGCCGCCACGCCGGAGCGCACCCAGGTGACCGTGCTGCCGCATGCCGAGCTGTGCCCGCAAGGGCTGGTGCTGCAGGCCAGGCGAGGGCGCAAGCTGGTGGACGAGTTGCTGGCGGCTGGCGTGGCCATCGAGCACGCCTGCGAGAAGGTCTGCGCCTGCGCCACCTGCCATGTGCACGTGCGCGCTGGCGCCGAGTCCCTGGCCCCGGCCGACGAGGAAGAGGAAGACCAGCTCGATGACGCCTGGGGCGTGGACCCGCAGTCGCGCCTGTCCTGCTGCGTGCGGGTCAAGGGCGAGGCCCTGGTGATTGAGCTACCGCGCTACACCAAGAACCATGCGCGTGAGCGCTAAGAAGCCGAGCCTCACCCGCTGCGCGTCGGCTGTCGAACAAGCGACAAATGACACAGGCCCTCCGCGCGCCCGAACAAGTCAGAGATTTCCTTGTGAATCAATGACTTGAGTGACCTGAGTGGCATGGCACACCGCTTGCGATGAAGCACTCAGCAATGCAAGGAAGGCACATGCAAGCCCCTGGATCTCCCCGGCCCTTCACAATCAACGACACCACGCTGCGCGACGGTGAGCAGACCGCGGGCGTGGCCTTCAGCGACGACGAGAAGCTGGCCATCGCCAGCGCACTCGACGCCGCTGGCGTGCCGGAGATGGAGGTGGGCGTGGCGGCGATGGGGCCGCATGAAGAGGCGGTGATCCGAGCCATCCAGCAGCTGCGGCTCAACGCCCGCACCATGGTCTGGGGCCGCATGTGCGAGGCCGATCTTGCTGCGGCCCTGCGCTGCGGCGCGGACATCGTGCACCTGTCGATCCCGGCCTCCGACATCCAGATCGAGCGCAAGCTGCGGCGCGACCGGGCCTGGGTGCTGGCCACGATCACGCAGTTCGTGCGCCGCGTGGCGGACGCTGGCGCGCGCATCAGCGTGGGCTTCGAGGATGCTTCGCGCGCCGACGATGCCTTCCTCGCCCGCGCCGCCACCACCGCGCAGGCCGCGGGCGCAG
>NZ_VIDT01001110.1 GCF_006519715.1 Ideonella azotifigens | reverse complement strand
CAGCGGCGCGGGGTGCAGGAAGTCTTCCGGACAGTCGAAGGCTTCGGTCTGCACGTCCTGCGGCAGCGCCAGGCAGACGGGACCGCACAGGGCCGGGTCCGTCATCACCTGCACCGCGCGGGGCAACGCACTGAGCAGCTGGGCGGGCCGCACGATGCGGTCGAAGTAGCGGGTGACGGGCCGGAAGCAGTCGTTGACGGAGAGGTCGCCGGCCTGCGGGTCTTCCAGTTGCTGCAGCACCGGGTCCGGCGCGCGCGAGGCAAAGGTGTCGCCGGGCAGCAGCAGCACCGGCAGCCGGTTCACATGGGCCAGCGCGGCGGCAGTGACGAGGTTGGTGGCACCGGGGCCGATGGAGCTGGTGACGGCCATGATGCGGCGGCGGAAATTCGCCTTGGCATAGGCGATCGCGGCGTGCGCCATGGCCTGCTCGTTGTGGGCCCGCAGCGTGGGCAGCTCGGCGCGCTGCTGCCACAAGGCTTCGCCCAGCCCGGCCACATTGCCGTGGCCGAAGATGGACCACACGCCGCCGCAGAAGGGCTGCAGCGAACCGTCTGGCGCCTCGATGCGCAGGGCGGCCAGGTGGCGCACCAGCGCCTGGGCCATGGTGAGCCTGATCGTGTTGTTCCCCATCATGCGGCCTCCTGAACATCGTGGACCCGCGCGCCGGGGCGGCTGGCGCGCCAGGCGTCCACCAGCTGGGCGAAGTTGTCGGCCGCCTGGTGGACCAGCTCGGCGTCCCCGATCTGCCCGGCCAGCCAACGCTGGCTGGGGCCGGCCCACAGCGTGCGGCCGACCATGAAGCCTTTGACGATGGGGTGCGTGGCCTGCGCAAAACCGGCCACCAGGCTGGCAATCGGCTGGTTCAGCCCCAGGATCACCACGCCGCGGCACTGCGGGTCGCGCGCCTCGACCAGCGCGGCCAGCTGCTGCCAGCCAGCCTGCTGCATGGGTGCCAGCTTCCACCATTCGGGCTGGAAGCCCAGGTTGTAGAAGCGCTGCACCGAGCGAAGCACCGCCTGGTCGGCAGAGCCCTCTGGCGTCAGCGCGCGCGGCGGGATCAGTTCCAGCAGCAGCTCGTGGCCGCTGGCGCGGGTGGCCTGCCAGAGCTCGCGCACCCGGGCCTCCTGCTCCAGCCGCAGGTCCACCGCGTCATCCGGGTGGTAATGCACCAGGCACTTGACCACCTGCTCGCGTGGCCAGCTTGCCAGCTCGGAGCCGATG
>NZ_VIDT01000111.1 GCF_006519715.1 Ideonella azotifigens | reverse complement strand
ACTGAGCTGCCGGTGGCGCTGAAGCGGTTGCAGCAGTTGCATGGCGCAGCGGAGGACCGTTTCGACGCCGCGGGCCTTGCGGCGCGTGGTGACAGCGTGCTCGGATGAAAGCCGCCGTCCCGCATGGCCTGCGCCAGGTGCACGGCGCCAAGGCAGCGCCTGCCGGATCGGGCCAGCCCATGAAGCTTGTGGCGGTGCTGCTGGCCGTGCTGCCGCAAGTCGCGTTCGCGCACGGCGGCCCGACGGTGGGCATGTTCGCCGGCTTCATGCCGCTGCTGGCCTACCTGGGCCTTGCCCTGGCGTGGCTGAGGCATCAGACGCGGCTTCCGCTGTGGCTGGCTTTCACGGCTGCAGCCATGCTGTTCCTGGCATTGGGATGCGTCGCCTTCTTCCTGCCAGGCCTGCTGCCGATCTCGAACCAGCACCACGACTTGGCTTCGCTGTTGCTCAACGGTGCGCTCACCTTGGTGCTGGTCGGGACCGCTGTGAAGGTTCGCGCGCGAGCCAGGCGAAAGCGGTAGGACAGGCGCGCTACGCCTTGCCTGACGCCGCCTGCTGCGACAGCGCCAGCGCCAGGAAATCCACGAAGGCGCGCACCCGCGCGGCCAGTTGATGGCGCTGCGGGTAGACGGCGTGGATGTCGGCGTCGGGCGTCAGGCACTGCGGCAGCACGTGCACCAGGCGGCCGGCAGGTGCTGGAAGCGCTGCGCGACAAGGACGCGATCCTGTTCGGCTCGGCCGGCGACCCGCACATCCCCGACCACGTCACGCTGTGGGGCCTGCGCCTGAAGATCTGCCGGGGCTTCGACCAGTACGCCGCCACCGCGCGCGTGGCCAACCGCCCGGCCACACTGGACACCCTCGTCGCGACCAACCTGCATGCCGACATCCTGGGCGACCTGGCCGCCGCGCTGGCCGGCAGCCAGGGCATTCAGTGGATGCCGCCCCATCGGCTTGACCGGCGTCAAGCCAGGCCACACGGCGGCGTGCACAGTCTGGCCTTCATCACCTGAGGTCAGCCGATGGAACTTCTGAAGAGCCCAACCCGGTACCTCTTTTTCACCGGCAAGGGCGGCGTGGGGAAGACTTCCCTGTCCACCGCCACCGCATTGGCGCTGGCCGACAGCGGCAAACGCGTCCTGCTGGTCAGCACCGATGCGGCCTCGAACCTGGACGAGATGCTGGGCATCGCGTTGCGCAACACACCGGTGGCGGTGCCTGGCGCGCCAGGGCTGTCGGTGCTGAACATCGATCCGACCAACGCCGCCGAGTCCTATCGCGCGCGGGTGCTCGGCCAGATGGGCGACGGCGCGACAGCGGCCGAGCAGGCCACCGTGCGTGAGCAGCTCTCGGGCGCCTGCACCACCGAGATCGCCGCGTTCGACGAGTTCGCGGCCCTGCTGGCTGGCGACGGAGCCGACTTCGATCACGTGGTGTTCGACACCGCGCCCACCGGCCACACGCTGCGCCTACTGAGCCTGCCTCAGGCATGGAGCGGCTTTCTCGCCGGCAACGACCGGGGCGCTTCCTGCCTGGGTCCTCACTCGGGCCTGAAGATGCAGGAAACCCGCTTCCAGGCGGCGCTGGCCACGCTGCGGGACGCCAGCCGGACCACCGTGGTGCTGGTCACCCGCGCCGAGAGGGGCGCCGTGGCCGAAGCAGCGCGCACGGCCGAGGAGTTGCAGCTGCTGGGTTTGCAAAACCAGCGGCTGGCGATCAACGGTGTCTTTCACGCGCAGAACCGGCAGGACGCCGTGGCCCTGGCGATTGAGGGCGCCGGCCAGCAGGCATTGGACAGCATGCCGGCATCCTTGCGCGCCTTGCCGCAGGACCGCGTGCCGCTGCGCGCCTTCGACACCGTGAGCCTGCAAGCCCTGCGCGCACTGCTGACGGGCGAGCTGGCGCCAACAGGCCCGAACGCGCCAGGCCCCACGACCACACGCGCGGCGCCGCTGCCGGGCCTGGACCAGCTGGCAGACGAGCTTGCGGCGGGCAGCCACGGCCTGATCATGGTGATGGGCAAGGGAGGGGTCGGCAAGACCACGGTGGCCGCCGCGCTGGCGCTGGGCCTGATCAAACGGGGCAAGACCGTGCACCTGAACACCACCGATCCGGCGGCCCATCTGGCGGCCACGCTCATGGCTGAAGTGCCCGGACTGAGCGTGGACCGCATCGACCCCAAGACGGAGACCCAGCGCTACATCGACAAGGTCATGGCAGCGAAGTCACCCAGGCTGAATGCTGGTGAACAGGCCTTGCTGCTGGAGGACCTGCAATCGCCCTGCACCGAGGAAGTCGCCGTGTTCCACGCCTTCGCACGCGTCGTCAGCCAGGCGCGCAGCGAATTCGTCGTGCTGGACACGGCTCCCACCGGGCACTCGCTGCTGCTGATGGATGCCACCGGCGCTTACCACCGCGAAGCCTTGCGGCAGTTCGAAGGGCGCAACGCCGGCCATGTCTCCACGCCGCTCACACGGCTGCAGGATCCCGACTGGACCCAGGTGATCCTGGTGACCCTGCCGGAGGTGACCCCGGTGTCCCAGGCGGCCGCGCTTCAGGACGACCTGCGGCGCGCGGGCGTGGAGCCCTTCGCATGGGTGGTGAACCGCAGCATCCTGGCCTCCGGCACGCAGGACCCCTTGCTGCAGGCACGCATGGTGGGAGAACAGGTGCAGCTGGACAGGGTCGCCGGCGGGTTGGCCAAGCGGCTGTTCGCGATCCCGTGGCTGGCAACCCCGCCTGTCGGCCAGGCCGAGTTGGCAAAGCTCGCAGAGGGCTGAGCTGCCCGTCCGGTAGCGCGCCGTCGACCCGTCGCGAGGCCATGCCCCGACAAACCGCAGCGTCGAATCCACGGTGAAATATACCCAAGCCACCGTGATTTTTTCCGGCGGCTTTTTCTTTGCTGGTTGCGAGCAACGACGCCCAAAAGCAACTGCCCGGCAAAACTCAGGGGAAGCGACCGGCCTGTACCTTTGCGCATTTCCACGTTGGCCGAGGTAGAAACAGGTACATCCTCAATTCAGAGGTTGCTGCACCCCTCCCCCACCGCCGCAGAATATCGGCACTGACGGAGAAGTTCTCGTCCAAAACCCTGCAAAGCACTGACGGGTTCGGGACCTGCCGCCAGCGCCGGGCCATGCTGTATCGGCCATTTCAGACCAGACTCGTTGGGATCCCGCACCATTCGACCTGCCAGCCAACCGCCGCATGAGCGCGGGCGCGCCCATCGAGACTGACCTTCCTGCTCTTCTTCCCTGCTTCGGCCTTGGTTCTTCGATGACTTGAAATCGAACCATGCCCGATTTTCATCCATTGGATTCAACTGGAAAGGAATCCCCATGTCTGTTCTTGCTGACGCCATCAAGGCGCTGGACCCCACCCCGAATAAGACCACACAGCTGACCTTGTCGTTGAATCTGCTGAGCGAACTGGCCGAAAACAAGGCGCTCGAATTCGAGAACGATGTTTTCCGAAGCTACCTCACGGCCGGCACCCAGGAAAACAGGACGGCGCCCATCACCATGGTGATGGCCTCGCATTCCGAGTATCGAGCGTACGTGAAGGACGACGCCGGCAAAATTGCGACCGAGGTTTCCGGTGCGATCAAGAAATTCGTCTCGGGCGGCTCCGAGCAAATCATCAGCGGCATCGCGGACCTGGTCACCACCGGGCTCACGGCGATCCTGGGGGCAGGCCAGGCCACGCAGCAGGAAATGCACAGCTACTACATCACGGTCCAGTCCCGCGCACTGGTGCGCTACGACATCATGGCCTGGCGGCGCCTTGTGGAGGCAGAGGGCATCACCTCCCAGATCCAGAGCTGCATGGCGGTCTACGCCTCCAAGGCCAGCATCGACGTGGCCTCGCTGGACCTGAACACATTCCTGCTCGCCTACGAGGACCAGCTCTACAAGATGGGCTTCTCCGAGAAGGAGAACATCGAGTACATCGACTACGCAGAGTCGGTCTACAACAAGCTGATCGGCGCCAGCCGCGCCAATGCCGGCTCTGCCACCCGCGGCCCTGCCACGCTCGGCACGGCCAAGCCGGTGCCCAGCCGGCCCGGCGAGTTGCTGTTCCTGCCCATGATGCCCACGCCGCAGCGCACCCACAGAAACTCGCCGGGCCGTCGCGCATGAGCACGCTGCGCCGCCGAATGCAGGCCTGAGCCATGCCCGGCGGCGCAGGCGGACTTCACCCCGGCAAGGTGCCGTCAGGTCTTGGCACGCCTTCAATGCGCCGCAGCGTCACGTTCAGCCGCCCGCCTTCGGCCAGCAGCGCCGAGCTGCCGAAGCGGATTCGGTCCACGCCGTGGAACAGCAGCCGGCCAGCGCCGCCAAACCAGACCACGTCGCCGCTGTGCAGGTCCAGGCGCTGCAGCGGCGCATTGCGCGCCAGCCCGCCCACCGCAAACCGCGCATCGTCGCCCAGCGAAACCGACACCACCGGCCCGCCGAGGCTCACCGCGTCCTTGTCCTGGTGCAAGCCCAGCCTGGCCTTGGCGTCGTAGTAATTGATCAGGCACTGGTTCGGCGGCCGCGCCTCGCCGGTCGCCTCGGCCCACAGCCGCAGCAGCCGCTCGGGAATCGCCGGCCACGCATGACCCGTCACCGGATGCGTGCGCTGGTAGCGGTAGCCACCGACCTTGTCCGTCACCCAGCCCCAGGTGCCGGCGCCGCTCATGCGCACGCTGAGCGGCGCGCCGCTGCGTGGCATGGCTTGCTGGAACAGCGGCGCCTCGGCGAGCAGCTGGCGCAGTTCGGCCAGCAGAGCGGCCTGCTCGGCAGCATCGAAATGGCCCGGCAGGAAGTGGAAGCCGGCCGGCAGCGGCGCGGGCTCGAAGCCGGGCAGCAAAGGTGCGTCGTCAAGGTGCTGTGGCATGGGCCTGCCAGTGTGGCACCAGCCGCGCGCACCAACCCGCCCTCTTCGGCGACACCCGATTCATCCAGCGCGCAGGCGACGTGAACGTCCGGGGGATGATGGTGAGTTGACTCTCCGCAACTTTATGGATCATGGGTCTCCTCTTTGGTGGCACAGTCGGCGTGTCATCGCTCAAGCCGACCGGCGCCCCGTGCCATGCAGACGCCAGACCGACAACGACGTCGACATTCCACCCTTGTGTCTCGGCAAGAGCATCGCTTGAGCGTGCGGCACTCAATCCCGTGATGGATCCACTCTGCAAAGGTCTGGCGCTTTCGCACGCGGGGCACGCAGGCGCGATGACGCTGTTGCGTGAGGCGCATGCGCGATCGCTCGAACTGCACGACGAGCGCGGCGTGCTGACAAGCGCCGCTGCATTGGTGCTGACCAGCCACACGGTGGGCAATTTCAGGGACATGGCGGAGATGCTGAAGCACGTTGCGGCGCTCAAGCAGCCCGCACTGGCGCTGCCGGCACCCGACGATGAACTGCTGGTCCGCACGGCGCTGCTGATCGGCCAGCTGTATGTCGATCTCGACGACCCGGATACCGACGCCAACGTGGCACGGTTGCTGGCGTTGCTGGAGCAACCCGGCGGCCTGGACGTGAACCTGCGGCTGGCGGCGGCCCGCATCCTGCTGTACTTCGTCGAGCCGCGCGAACTGCGCGAACTGGGACTGCGTGTCAATGCACTCGTGCTTCCCCACCTGACGGACACCACACTCCAGCCGCACCGGCACGGCCAGTGGCTGCTGCGCTGGCGGAGCTGCGCTGGCTATGCAAAAGACCCGTTGCAGGAGGCTGCCGCCACCGAGTCGGCACGCGCGCTGGCCGAACGCCACGGGCTTCGCGACGTGCGGTTCACGCTGGCCTTCGACGAGGTCGGCCACAGCCTGAACGGCGGTGACCTGCGGCGCGCGGAACGTGCACTGGCCGAAGCCGAGACGCTGGTCGATCCTGGCAGCCTGCGTGAACTGATGCTGCTCGATGTGACGCGGATGCGCGTCGCACTCATCAAGGGCCAGGTCGACGACGCGCTGTTCCGCGCCGTCCGCGCCCGCAAACTCGCAGTCGAGCTGCAATGCCCAGGGCCGATGCTGGGTGCCTACATCGTCAACGAGGCCAGCGTGCGACTGCTGCTGAACGACGGCATCGGCGCGCGGCGCCAGATGGAAGAGGCGATTCCGCTGCTGCCCCCTGGCTTCGCCCAGGAAGTTCGCGAGATGATCGCGGCGATGCTGGCATCCGAGGCGCTGGACCGCGGCGATCCGCGGGGGCGCGAGATGATGGCGTCGGTCTGGTCCGGTCTGCGCGAGCGCCAGTTCTACGACAGTTTCGACGGCCACCCGGCGTTCAAGGCCCGCATCTGCATGCAGGCGCTGGAGCAGCGGATCGAGGTCGAGTTCGTCACCAGCGTCATCCGGAAATGCGGGTTGGCGCCGCCGGCGAACGCACCCGAAACCTGGCCGTGGCGGCTGCGCCTGTACGCCCTCGGACGCTTTGAGGTCCAGCGCGACGGCGTGCCGCTCAGCGCGGAAGGCAAAGGTCAGCGCAAACCGATGGAGTTGCTTCGAGCGCTGATCGCCCACGGCGCCACCAGCCGCGAGCGGGGCCTGCCCACCGGCGAGCTGATCGACCTGCTGTGGCCCGACCTGGAAGCGGAGGCGCCGAAGGCATCGTTCGACATGACGCTGATGCGCCTGCGCAAGCTGCTGCAGGTCGACGGGGCGTTGACGCTTGCCGAAGGACGGCTGTGGCTAGACCCGGCCCTGGTCTGGTGCGACGTCACGGCATTCGAACGCGACTGCGATGCGTTGACCGCGCTGCCCGAGGCGCCCGGCGCGGAGGCCGAGCTGAGCGCGGCGGCGCGGCGACTCAGACTGCGTCGGGACCTGCGTCTGTTTGGCAGCACCAGCGTGGAAGGCTGGGCCGTTCTCGCGCGAGAGCGCCTGGCGACGCGCTTCGCGAACGCGATCACGGCGTACGGCGGCCACCTGGAGGAGCAGGCGGCCTGGATCGCCGCGATCGCACTCTACGGGCACGGTGCCACCGAGGATCCACTGGTGGAGCCCTTCTATCGCGGCCTGATGCGCAGCCACCTCGCACTCGACCAGCCGGCAGCGGCGATGCGCAGCTTCCAGCGCTGCCGCGAGCTGCTTGCCAACGTACTCGGGGTGCCGCCTTCCCGCGAAACGCTGGCCCTGCTCGCAAGCATCCCGCAAGCCTGACACCGGAGCCACGATGAGCCCGCAACAGATCGAACTGGTCCGCCTCAGCTGGCAGCAGGTCTTCCCGCTGCGCGAAACCGCCGCACAGATGTTCTATGAGCGGCTTTTCGAGCTGGATCCGTCGCTGCGACCCCTGTTCAAGGCCGATCTGTCGCAGCAAGCCGCAAAGTTGTTCGACACCTTGAACGCCTTGGTGGCGTCGCTCGGAGAGAACGGCGCCCTCGAAACAGTGGCGGGCCCTCTGCGGCGCAGCCACGCGGGCTTCGCGGCGACGCCGGCGCATTACGAGGCGGTCGGCGCAGCCCTGATGTGGACGCTGCAGGCGAGCGTTGGCAAGGCTTTCACGACGTCGACGCGGGCCGCCTGGCGCGAGGCGTACGCGCAGCTGTCCTCAGCGATGCAAGTGGATCGCGGCGCTGCCGCTGCCGCTGCCGCTGCCCGCTGAACGCTGAACGCTGAACGCTGGAAGCGCCCCCTAAAAGAAGGGGACGCCTGTTAGTCATCGGTTAGCGGCTGTCCAGGCCGGTCGCCGGATCATTCGTGCACTGCGCAAAAGCAGCCACTGAACCGATCCGACACCCCTCCTGAAAGACCACCGTCCATGACCTCCTTCCGCACCCCCATCGTTGCCTCGTTTGTCGCTGCAGCAGCGCTCTCGACCTTTGTCGCGCCGGCCCGCGCCACCGATTTCGGCCATCACCCGGCGGCCACGAAGGCGCGGGCCGCCGATGCCGAGTTCGACCCGTCGACCTTCATGCCCGGGCACCCCGCCCGTGGCGCGGCTGGGCAGGCGGCGCATGCCAATTTCGAGCATCCGGCGCTGGCGACGTATCGCGCAGGTCAACTGCCGCACACCGATCCGAACACGTTCATCGTGCAACCTCCGGCCACCACCGCGTGGATCGTCGTCGACTCTCCGACCATCCTCGCCATGCAGCAGCGTTGAAGCGATCCGCGCCCAACACCCGCACCGACACCACCCGGAATCGATCCATGACCACTCTCGACACCTCCACCATCGAGCTCGTCCGCACCAGCTGGGCGCTCGTCGCGCCGAGCCAGCCCGAGGTCGCTTCGCAGTTCTACCGCCATCTCCTGCGGCTCGACCCATCGCTCGCGCCGATGTTCGGCGGTGACATGACGGTGCAGGGCCAGCGGCTGATGAGCATGATCGGCGCCGCCCTGACCCTTCTGGACCAACCCGAGCAGCTGATGCCGGTGCTGCGCAGCCTTGGCGCTCGCCATCTCGGCTATGGGGTGCAAGACTCGCACTACCCGGTGGTGGCCGAAGCACTGTTTCAAACGCTCCACGACGGACTGGCCTGCGCCTTCACCGAGGACGTGCGCGCGGCGTGGACCTCGGTCTACAGCATGCTCGCCAACGAAATGATGAGCGGCGCAGCAGCTGAACGCCTGCGCGATCACTCCCGGCAGCAGGTGGAGGCGTCATGAAGGTCTCGTCTATCGTTGCGACGCGTCGTCCTGTGTCTCGTCTCGTCTTCGGCCGCGTTGCCGTGCTGGCCCTCTTGATCGCGCTCGCCGTCCTGGTGTGGCACCAGAGACCCGCCATTGCGCAGACAGTCTCGGTGCCGCCAGCCTCGCAGGCCTCCTCCCGCGCCGATTCAAAAAATCTGCCCCTCGAATTTTGGATGTTGTGATGCTGGCGTGGCGATGCGGTGGTCGCCGACCGCGCGCACCGATCCGCCGCCCATCGAGCAACCCTTCACCCGCGGTGAGGACACCGTCATTCGACAGCCGCAGGCTCGTTCTCCGTGTGCCGATCAGGCTCCGTGGTGCGGAGGATTTCGTTCAGAACGGACGTGGCGTAGTTGCCTGCAGGCAAAGAGAACGTGAGCACCAGTTGACCGGCTTGCGGCCATTCCCATGAAATGTCCACCGGCCCGGCCACCAGCGCGCGGCGCGCCTGATCCAGACCGGCGTGTTCCATGCCGTCGCACAAGCTGGCGTGACGTTCGGCCACGCCGTTCTCCAGGGCCTGCGCCTGATCGGTGGTGCTCACGCGGCCCCGTCCCCAGAGCGACCCGGTGGGCCCGCCCGCCTCGTCCATCACGTCGCCGGGCAGGGTCTTGCCCCAGAGTCCCTGCTGAATGCGCAGCGCCAGCATGGCCCGTCCCTGCTCGACCTTGCCGCCCTCGAAGCCGAAACGCTGAGCGCCAAGTAGTTGGGCACGCCATGTGATGCAACGGCCTTGAGACCGTTCTCCAAGGCGTCGCGGTCACCGGTCAAGTCACGCAGCACAGCGCAGCCAGTGATTCACTCCCTGCCCGCATGCCTTGACGAGGCGTCCACAGATGCGGCCTCGCATGGGAACCGTTGCGCGCTCCTACAGGTGGCTTCCGGGCGGCAACGACAACGCGCGGGAGTCCGGGCTCGGTCAGCGTCCGGTCCACGTCGTCGGATGCAGCCATGGCAGAAGCCAACCCGGTATTCGGCGTGAACTTGCTTGAGGCTCAATGAACCCGCAGCACCTCAAACCGCTGTCGGATTGGAGCGACCTGTATCGACACCTCATCGCCCTCGCATTTACCCAGCATGGCCCTGCTCAACGGGGCTTCGCTGCTGATGACCTGAACGAGCTGAGCGCCGCTGACCAACTTCATGCTGCCCCCATCCGGGCCGAGAAAGAGCTGTTGCTGCTTGTCGTCGGAATCGACCAGGAGGACCAGCGCGCCGAGCTGTATGCCTTTGCTGGCGTCGTAGGGGCGCGGGCGGAATTGGCGCCAGTTGACCATCGCCTGGCGGATGGCTTCGGCGCGACGCGCTTGGCCGGTGGCCAGGTATGCGGCTTCGAGACCCAATGTGTCGTACTTGTTTTCGGCGATGTTTTCCTCGTGAGTTGCCGATTCATGGGCCGCCCGCGCTGCCTGTTCGGCCTGCAGCAGATCCTCGGCGAGACGTTCCAGCACCTGCTGCTGCAGCAAGAATTTATCCATGATGAGAGGTAGGCATCTCGAACAAGCGGGAGTCGGGGCTCAATTGTGAAGGGATCCACCAGCAGGGCAATTGCATGAGACCGCCGTCAATCGATTTCATGGCAAAGGAAGCACACCCGTGCTTCCCAGCCTCGGGCCAGCAACGCTTCGTGGACCACTAGAACCAAAGTCTCAGGCCGCTGGTTTGCTGCGGCTGGACTTCTTGGCGGGCGCTTTCTTGGCCGCCGTCGTCTTGGCCGGGGCTTTGCGCCGCGGTGGCGCAAGTTCGGTCGGGTCATCCATCGGTGGCGCGTCCACCCGCAATTCCGGCAGATCGCTGGCCCGCCAGTAGCGGGGCACCCAAGGCCAGGGCTGCAAGGGCTCGTCGCCATCGATGTAGCGCACCATGTCGACGATGGGGCCCTGGCCCATCCAACGGCCGCGCGGGTCTTGGCGGAAGTCCAGCGTGACCCAGTTGTCCGGGGCGGGGACGTCCGTTGCAGGCTGGGACTTCAACATGCCCTGGCGCTCGCCGCCGCGCAGGCGCAGCAGTTCGCGCCCTTGTGCCGACCACAGGCGCACGCTGCCGTCATCCCCCGCACTGGCCAGCCAACGGCCATCGGGGCTGAACGCGACGCTCCAAACCCAGCCTTCGTGGCCTTGCAACACACGCAGCACCTCGGCCCAGGCGTTGGCGCCGATGCTGCTGTGGCAGTTGCCGCTGCGGCTGGGCATCAGCGCCGACGAGCTGCGCCCGGTCGAGGCCATTCGTTCGCTGCACTCGCCGGTGTTGATCGCCGCGGGCACGCAGGACCTGCACACCACGCTGGCCGAGAGCCGCCGCATCTTCGACGCCGCGCCCGAACCGAAGCGCTTCTGGCCGGTCGAAGGCGCAGCGCATGTGGACCTCTATGTCCACGCGCCCAAGGCCTACGAGGCCCAGCTGCTGCCCTTCCTGGCGCAGTACATGGCGCCGCGCAGCTGAACCCACGCTTGTCCGCTGTCATTTCAGCAACCATTGCTGGAACCAGCCGACGATCTGCTGGTCGACCGCGCGCATCTGCCCGCGGTCGAAGCCCGGCGGGTCGTTCAGCAGCGAGCCTTCCAGGCCGGTGAGCCCAGGCGGCAATGGCGAGAGCAGCGAGCCGTGGCCGGCGCCGGGCGGGTTGGCCAGGTGCACGCAGGCACCGGCACAGGCCTGCAGCACGCGGTCGCTGTGGAAGCGCGGATGCAGCCATTGGTCGCCCGGCGCGGTGACCAGCGCCAGCGGCACCACCGGGTGCGCCAGCGTGGCCATGTCGAAATCGGCCGCAGCCGGCACGCCTGCGACGATGGCGGCGATGCGCGGATCGGTGTGGCCGTACCAGGCGGTGTCGCTGCCGAAGTACCGGCGCAGCACGGCCTGGGCCACCCAGCGCTTCAGGCCGTCCAGCCAGTTGCCGTGCAGCGAGGTGATCAGGCCGACGCAGGACTGGAAGTCCTGGTCCAGGTGGGCGGCGCACTGGCGCTGGAACTCGGCCGGTGACCAGTGGCCGCCGGCCAGCGT
>NZ_VIDT01001109.1 GCF_006519715.1 Ideonella azotifigens | reverse complement strand
CAGGTGGGAGACCTGGATGCCGGCGCCCCGGCGCTGCGTGCCGATTCGCGCTACAACCGCGACAGCGCCTTCGTGGTGCAGAACTACGCCGCCAGCTCCGACATCTTGACGGTGATGGTCACCACGCCCGATGACCAGTGCACGCGCTACGCCAACCTCAGCCGCGTCGACGAGCTGGCCTGGCGGCTCAAGCAACTGCCCGGCGTGGAGGGTACGCAGTCGATGGCGGGGCTGGCCAAGCTGGCGATGGTCGGCTTCAACGAAGGCCAGTTCAAGTGGTACGAGCTGATCGCCAACGACAAGTCGCTCGGCGGCGTGCAGGCCATCGCGCCGCGCGAGCTGTTCAACAAGGCCTGCTCGTTCCTCGCGCTGCACGTCTTCCTCAAGGACCACAAGGCGCAGACGCTGGAGCGGGTCGTTGCCGCCACCGAAGCCTTCATCGCCGAGCAGCCGCAGGGTGCCGATGGCGACGTGCGCTTCATGCTGGGCGCCGGCTCGGCCGGCATCGAGGCGGCCACCAACATCGTGGTGCGCCAGGCCATGCATCAGATGCTGCTGTGGGTGTACGGCGCGGTGCTGCTGCTGTGCCTGCTGACCTTCCGCTCGTGGCGCGCCACCGTGGTGGCGGTGCTGCCACTGGCGCTCACCTCGATGCTGTGCGAGGCCTTGATGGTGGTGCTGGGCATGGGCGTGAAGGTGGCCACCTTGCCGGTGATCGCGCTGGGGGTGGGCATCGGTGTGGACTACGCGCTGTACGTGCTGGCCGTCATGCTGCAGCGGCTCAAGCGCGGTGACAGCCTGGACGCCGCGTGGCGCGCCGCGCTGCAGTTCACCGGCCGCGTGGTGCTGCTGACCGGCATGACGCTGGCGCTGGCGGTGGGCACCTGGCTTGGCAGCCCCATCAAGTTCCAGGCCGACATGGGGCTGCTGCTGGCGTTCATGTTCCTCTGGAACATGGTCGGGGCCCTGGTGCTGTTGCCGGCGCTGGCGCGCTGGCTGTTGACGCCGCCCAAGCCCAGTGCCGCGGCCGTGGCCGCGCCGGTCGGCCAGGTGGCCTGAATGGCACCCATTCGTTCAAACCAGGAGTAATCAATGCTCGACAAGCAGATCCAGCAGGTGCTGGAAGCCGCCCGCGCCAATGGCGCCCCCGATCTCTGCGACGTGCCGCTGCCGGTGGCGCGCGAGATCTATCGACAGATCATGGGCGGCGCTGGCGCACCG
>NZ_VIDT01001108.1 GCF_006519715.1 Ideonella azotifigens | reverse complement strand
GGCGGTCTGCCAGCTCGCCGGCAAGCAGTTCGAGCGCCCAGTCGACCAGGGTTTCAGTGTCCGGCCGCGGCACCAGCACCGCGGGGCTCACCTGCAGCGTCAGGCCATGGAACTCCCGCTCGCCCAGCAGGTAGGCGGTCGGCTCGCCGGCGGCGCTGCGCTGCCACAAGGCCTGGAAGCCGGCCAGCGCGTCGGGCGGCAGCTCGTCCTGATCATGGGCCACCAGCCAGCCGCGGTCTTTCTGCAGCACGTGGCCCAGCAGCAGTTGCGCGTCCAGCCGGTCCACGCCGGCAGCGCGGGCCGTGGCCAGGGCTTGCGTGACGGTGGTGCTCACGCGCCGGTCTCCAGCGCCGCCATCTGCTGCTGCGCCCGCGCCACCTGCAGCGCCTGGGTCACGTCGCCCAACTCGCCCTCCATCACCGCGCCCAGCTTGTACAGCGTCAGGTTGATGCGATGGTCCGTCAACCGGCCCTGCGGGAAGTTGTAGGTGCGGATGCGGTCGGAGCGGTCGCCGGAGCCGACCAGCGCCTTGCGCGTGGCGGCTTCCTTGGCGTCGCGCTCGCTGCGCTCCTTGTCCTGCAGCCGGGCCTGCAGCACGGCCAGCGCCTTGGCCTTGTTGCGGTGCTGCGAGCGGTCGTCCTGGCATTCGGCAACCAGCCCGGTGGGAATGTGCGTCACGCGGATCGCGCTGTCGGTCTTGTTGATGTGCTGGCCACCGGCGCCGCTGGCACGAAAGGTGTCGATGCGCAGGTCGGCCGGGTTCAGCGTCACCTCGGCCGCTTCGTCCGGCTCTGGCATCACGGCCACGGTGCAGGCGCTGGTGTGGATGCGGCCCTGGGTTTCGGTCGCCGGCACGCGCTGCACCCGGTGGCCGCCGGACTCGAACTTCATGCGCGCATAGACCTGCGGGCCTTCGAGCCGGATCACCACTTCTTTGTAGCCGCCCAGGTCCGAGCGGCTTTCGCTCATCAGCTCGCTGCGCCAGCCCTGCGCCTCGGCGTATCGCAGGTACATGCGCGCCAGGTCGGCCGCGAACAGGGCCGACTCTTCGCCGCCGGTGCCGGCGCGGATTTCGACAAACGCGTTGCGGTCGTCGTCCGGGTCCTTGGGCAGCAGGGCGGTTTGAAGCTCGGCCAGCAGTGCGGCCTGGTCGGCTGCGGCTGTGGCGGCCTCTTCGCGCGCCATCGCGGCCATCTCGCTGTCGCCCGCCTTGTCAGCCTCGGCC
>NZ_VIDT01001107.1 GCF_006519715.1 Ideonella azotifigens | reverse complement strand
GCATGGACGAGCAGCATGCCGGCGGCAAAGATGTCCATCGCCGGCGTGGCGGCCTGGCCGCTGGCGCCTTCGGGCGAAATGGTCGCGACCGAGCCAACGATGCGGCCGTCCGGCGCGGCCGACAGCCGTGTCGCGATGCCGAAATCCATCACACGGGCGCGGCCATCGCGGGCCAGCAGCACGTTGGCGGGCTTCAGGTCGCGGTGGATGATGCCGTGGCCGTGCGCGCAGGCCAGCGCGTCCAGCACCTGCAGCATCATCTCGGCGGCTTCGCGCGGCGCCATCGCGCCCTGGCGCGCCAGGCGGTCGGCCAGGGTCAGCCCTTCGACGCGCTCCAGCACCATCCAGGCCCGGCCACCTTCCTGCATGGCTTCGTGCACCGCCACGATGTTGGGGTGCGACAGGCCGCTCATCAGCCGCGCTTCGGCCAGCCAGGCGTCGCGCTGGTCGCCAGTGACTTCCGGGCGCAGCAGCTTGATGGCGACCTCACGCTGCAGCAATGGGTCCCAGGCCAACCAGACGGTGGCCTGCGAGCCCTGCCCCAGCAAGGCCTTCAGCGTGAAGCGGCCCAGTTGCTGCGGCGTGGCGGCGGGAGTGGGTACTGCCATGGATGGCACGCCGGCAAGGGCGTGAATTTCAAGAAACGTTTTGGCGGCGCAGCCCGGAAGACGAACTCTCTCCGACGGCCGGCAGCGGGCTGCCATGCGGCAGGCCGGTCGCGTCGCCACCCTGCAATTCCAGTTGCAGGGCGTCCTGCATTTCGCGCCCGCTGAGGTTCAGCGCACGCGCATAGCGCTGCACGACCTGGCGCAGCGCAGCCTGCACCCGCGTGGCGGGCTGGTTCAGCGCATCGACAAGTTCACCCGCGCAGCTGGCTGTGGTGCGCAGGTTGTCGGTGTCGCTGTCCGCCGTCCGCACCGGGGCATTCGGCGGCACGCGGCGCATCAGCGCCAGCACGCTGTCGTCCAGCCCCCAGTGCTGGGCCACCGCCACGCCCAGTTCATCCAGGTCCAGCCCCAGCACTGCAAACGAGGCCGCCTCGGGGCTCATCCCGTGTGCGTCCGGTGCAGTCGCCGGCGCGTCGTCGTTCTGCATCAGCTTGCGGATCTGCTCGGCCTCCTCCGGGAAGTGGTACTGCACCACCATCCGGCCGAGGTTCTGCAGCAGCGAGATCAGGTAGACGACCTCGCCGTCGTAGCCAGCCGGCACCAGCCGCACGGCCAGGC
>NZ_VIDT01001106.1 GCF_006519715.1 Ideonella azotifigens | reverse complement strand
AGCCAGTTGACCGGGCTGTTCACCAAGCTGTTTGCGCTGGGCCTGTATGCCTGGGTGTGGGAGCACTGGGCGTTCTGGCAGCTGCCGGACAACGCGCTGTGGGTCTGGCTCAGCGGCCTCTTGCTGTACGACTTCTGTTACTACTGGCTGCACCGCGCCGGCCACACGGTGGCCTTTTTCTGGGCCGCGCACGTGGTGCACCACCAGAGCGAGGAATACAACCTGTCGACCGCGCTGCGGCAGACGTCTTCGGGCTGGCTGGGCAGCTGGCTGTTCTACCTGCCGCTGGCGCTGCTGGGCTATTCGCCGCTGGTGTTCGTCACGGTGGGCCTGATCGACCTGCTGTACCAGTTCTGGGTCCACACGCGGCAGATCGACCGCCTGGGCTGGTTCGACCGCTGGCTGTGCTCGCCGAGCAACCACCGCGTGCACCACGCCGTGAACGACCGCTACCTGGACCGCAACTACGGCGGCATCCTGATGGTCTGGGACCGGCTGTTCGGCAGCTTCACCCCAGAAGACAACGTCGAGCCCATCGTCTACGGCACGCGCAAGCCGCTGCGCAGCTGGAACCCGGTCTGGGCCAACCTGGAAGTGTTTGCCGCGCTGGCCCGCGACAGCTGGCACACACAGGCCTGGGGCGACAAGCTGCGCGTCTGGCTCAAGCCACCGGGCTGGCGGCCGGCGGACGTGGCGGCACGCTTTCCCAGCGCGCCGTTCGAGCTGCAGCGGCCGCCGTACGATCCCCGCTTCAGCCGCGCTGCGATGTTCGGCGCGCTGGCGCTGTTTGCCGTCGCGCTGGTTCTCAGCGGCGTGCTGCTGTGGACGGCGCACCGGCAGGCGCCGTGGGTCCTGGTCGGCGGCGTGGCGCTGGTTTTGGCTTGCCTGGTGCTGGCGGGGCGCTTGTGCAGCGGCGCACCCAGGGCTGCCCGGGCGGCCACACTCACCGCTGAAAGTGCGTGACCTGACCCCTCATTGCGTGACGTAAACGTCAGGCTTTCCCCGCTGGCGCGACGGGGCGTGCAGCGCCAAGATCCGGCGACTGTTTTTTCGTTGCGGCCGCCTTGCAGCCGCTCGCGCCATGACGCTGCAACCCGCCCAAGTCATCGTGCTGGCCACGCCAGTTTTTTTCGTGCTGATCGCCATCGAGTGGTGGGTCGGCCACCGCCGCGGCAAGCCGAGCTACCGGGTCAATGACGCGATCGCCAGCGTCGGGCTGGGCATCTTC
>NZ_VIDT01001105.1 GCF_006519715.1 Ideonella azotifigens | reverse complement strand
TACAGCTTTCCGGCCACACCCACGGCGGCCAGTTCTGGCCCTGGAACCTGTTCGTGCCGCTGCAGCAACCCTTCACCGCCGGCCTGCACAAGCTGCGCAACCTGTGGGTCTACACCAGCCGCGGCACCGGCTACTGGGGCCCGCCGCTGCGCCTGGGCGCGCCATCGGAAATCACCCGGCTGCGGCTGGTTGCCGCGAGCTGAGGCATGATGCAGCGCAGCGCTGCACGCCATCCCCAAACTCTCGGCGAGCCGGCCAGGCCGGCAGCTGTCCGCAACGAGGATTTGACGTTGAACACCCCTGACGAAATGCTCAGCCGTGGCCTGCTCACGGCAGACCAGCACCACCAGATCAGCGCCTGGATTCACCATGCCAAGACGCCCGAGGCCATCATGCAGATGCCCGCCCCGCTGTGGCAGGCGCTGTCGCTGGCCAGCGTGTTGATGAACGTGGACAGCGAGCTGACCCAGCCGCCGAGCTTCGACCTGGGGGCTTGAGCCGCTGCGCTCAGCCGGCCACGCGCTCGATGCGCTCGAAGCGCATGACCCAGTTGACCTCCCAGGTCTGGCCGCCATCGGTCGAGAAGGCCTGCTCCCAGCCGGGCGAGTCGCTGCGGGTGTCGGTCCAGCGGAAACGCACGCGGATGGGCTGGCCGTTGAACCGGTCGTCGGCGTAGAACAGGCCGGTGCCCTGGTCATCGAAGCTGCCCAGCATCGGCGTGTCGAGCTGGTGAGGATGGCGCTGGTCCAGCCACCAGATGGCCCATTGCCGCGTCTCGCTGTTGAACGAGCGAAGCGTCACCGCGCGGTAGCTCCCGGCCGGCAGGTGCAGCAGGTTGTCGTCCACATTGCCGGCGCCGCCCAGCAGCGGCCGCGTCTCGCAGGCGCCGGAAAAGGTTTCCCATTCGTTGCAGCCAGCCAGGCGCTCGCGCAGGCGGCGGTGCTGCACCTGCCAGTGACCGTGGAAGAAGTCGAAGTCGTGGGCGTTGGAAGCGTGGTTCATGGTGTCTCCTTTGAAAACTCAGGCGTGCAGCGCTGAGCGAGGGGTGGGCAGCAGCCGCAGCTGCTGTGTGGGACGGGCAAGCCATGGCGCGAGCGCCGGGCCAAAGCCGGCCCAGGCGTCCAGCGCAGCGAGGTCCGCGAAGATGGCCACGCAGACCAGCACCGACTCGCCTTCGCGCACCGGCAGCGCCGGGAAGTTGTTGGGCGTCGCTTCGGTGACGAACCAGGC
>NZ_VIDT01001104.1 GCF_006519715.1 Ideonella azotifigens | reverse complement strand
CAAGCCGCACCTGCGCCACCCCGTGCCAGCACCGGCCTGCCCGATCACTGTTCAACCATGCCATTCCCCTCCCTGCCGATCCAGCTGCAGGCGCCGCCTGGCGTCGCCCTGCACCTGCTGGCCTGGGCTGCCGCGTTCGCAGCCCCCTGCACCCAAGCCCTGGCCCAGGGTGTTGCCAGCGATGCCGAGCTCACGCCGGTGATCGTCGTCACCGGCACTGCCTCACACACCGGCCTGCCCGCCAGCCTGCCCAGCGCCACCGCCAGCAAGACGGCCGAACAGCTGCGCGAGCAGAACCTGTTTAACCCCGAAGACGCACTGCAGTACATGCCCAACACGACGGTACGCAAGCGTTACCTGGGCGACCGCAACGCGCTGCTCGCCGGCCGCAGCTTCGGCACGCTGCAGCCGTCCCGCGCGCTGGTCTACCTGGACGGCTACCTGATCAGCAACTTCCTGGGCCGTTTCGACGCGCCGCGCTGGAACATGGTCTCGCCCGAGGCCATAGCCCGGGTGGACATGCTTTACGGCCCCTACTCGGCGCTGCTGCCGGGCAACTCGATCGGCAGCACCGTCAGCGTCAGCCAGCGCGTGCCCAAGGGCTTCGAGGCTTCGGGCCGGCTCATCGGCAGCCAGCAGCGCTTCAGCCAGTACGGCCACGCGGACAACTTCGGCAGCGGCCAGCTCTCGCTGCACCTGGGCCAGGCGCTGGCCAGCGGCCTGTGGCTGAGCGCGGACCTGAATCACCAGGACGCCACCTCGCAGCCCATGCAGTACGCGACCGTGACCGCCGCCGCCAACGGCAGCTTCCCGGCCACCAGCGGCACGGCCACGCGGGTCACCGGCATCGTCTACGACACGGAACCCAAGGGCTTGCGCCGCGCGGTGTTCGGCGCCAACGCCGGCGCCATCGACCACACCGTGCAGGACACGCTGAACCTGCGGGCCGGCCAGAAGCTGAGCGCCACGCTGGAGGCCAGCGCCATGGCCAGCTGGTGGCACAACGACACCCACACCCGCGACCAGAGCTTTCTGCGCGACGCCAGCGGCGCCACCGTCTGGTCCGGCGTGGTGACCGACGGCAGCAACAGCTTCAGCATCCCGCTCGCCAGCTTCGCGCCGGCCAACCGTACCGAGCTGCACCAGCAACTGGGCGCCAGCCTGAAGACGCGGCGCGGGCCGGGCTGGAATGCCTCGCTGGTGCTGTCGAGCTACCGCATCCTGGACGACGC
>NZ_VIDT01001103.1 GCF_006519715.1 Ideonella azotifigens | reverse complement strand
AACACCACCAATGGCAGCAGCCCGAGGTAGAGCAGCATGTCGCCAACACCCACGTCGCGGTGCTGGGCCTGCCATCGCCATAACACGGCAATCCAAACCACGCAGCACGTCGCTACCAGCAGGGCCAGGCCCTTGAGAAAAGACTTCATGTCGCCTTGAGTGCCGCGGGCCTTGGCCCGCCGCCAGCCGGGGTCAACCCGCGATCAATCGGTGGTCACCGCCTGCGAGGCGATCAGCGTGGCGCCGCAGGCGGTGGTGTCACCGTCACGGGCTGCGGGCTTGCCATCGATCATGCAGGTCGGGTCCCCGGTGGCGATCACGGTGGTGCCACCATGGCCTCGATGCGGGCAGGAAACCTGGTCGCCGACGCGGGCGATGGCTTTGCCAGACGTGGTGGTCGTGGGCGCACCGGCAATCACGACACCGCCGTGATTGGTCTTGTCGCCCACAACAATGAATGGCTTGGACATGCGTCCTCCTGAAGGCGGCGGTGGTTCCGCGCGCTCATGTTGGTCTGTCGTTGCACTGCCTTGATGGCAGAACAATCTCGGTGGCAGTCTAGGGCGAAAGCGCTTCTCCTGTCGCCGGCTGGGCCCCGCCTCGCAGCACGCCAGGGCGGCGCAGCTCCACGTGACCGAGGTCCTTGAGGCTGCGCCAACCGCCCCCCCAGGTCATGCCCAGGGACGCGGCCACCTCGCCGTACAACTCATAGCCCCGGGCAACCCAGGGCTCGCGTTCGGAAATGGCGATCTTGCCATCGCGCAGGAAAGCGCAGTCGGCTGCCAGTCCGTATTGATGGTAGCTGGCGCCGGCGCCGGCCAATGTGACTGAACTGCCCATGGTTGCAAGCATCGCCTGCCGCTCCGGGCTGCGGTATCCCTCGATCAACACCATGCGGTAGCCATGGCGTTCGGCCATCAGCTTGAACACCAGCAGCAACCTCTGTCGAAAGGCGTCATCCAGCAGTTCCCATTGGCGGCTGGCGCCCTGCACCATCGGCACGGCCTGCTCGACTTCCGGCGTCAAAAACAGCGCTGGCGGCAGCGGCGGCGGCGGTACAAGTTGTTCCCCTTGTAACAACATTGCGACATGCTCATCGACCGCGTGGGCCGCCGTGTGGTCAAAGCTGTCGGCCGGAAACCACATGCGCAACCAAAAGGCGGCCAGCGGCAGGCTCACCAGCAGAGCCAGCGCGCCCCCCAGCAACCAGGCCCGGCGCCGCAAATGATCGATC
>NZ_VIDT01001102.1 GCF_006519715.1 Ideonella azotifigens | reverse complement strand
TGGAACGCACCGCGCGCGAAATCACCACGCAGGCCGAGACCCACGCCGCCAGCACCATCGCCGAGATCGGCCAGCTGATGCAGGCCGCGGCCGAGGCGCCGCGCGCCGCCGCCGAGGTGATTGGCGAGCTGCGCCAGAAGCTGTCCGACAGCATGGCGCGCGACAACGCGCTGCTGGAGGAACGCGCGCAGGTGCTGGAGACGCTGGGCACGCTGCTCACCGCCGTGAACCAGGCCGCGACCGAACAACACGGCGCGATCGATGCGCTGGTCGAACAGTCCGCCGGAATGTTGGCGCGCGTGGGCGAGCAGTTCGGCGCGCAGGTCGAAACCCAGTCTGCGCAACTGACCGAAGCCGCGGCGCAACTCACCGGCAGCGCCGCCGAGGTCGGCAGCCTGGGCGAGGCCTTTGGCACCGGCGTGCAGCTGTTCAGCGACTCGAACGAGAAGCTGGTCTCGCAGTTGCAGCGCATCGAAGGCGCCTTGAGCAAGTCGCTCTCGCGCAGTGACGAGCAACTGGCCTATTACGTGGCCCAGGCGCGCGAGGTGATCGACCTGAGCATGCTGTCGCAAAAGCAGATCATCGAGGAACTGCAACGCGTGTCCGGCAACCTGGCCAGCGCGGAAGCCGCTTGATGACGAGCGACGAACTGGAGATGGACGCGGGCGTCGAGGCATCTGCGCCGGTTTGGGCGGTCTTCGGCGACCTGATGGCCGGCCTGCTGGGCGCGTTTGTGCTGATCCTGCTGTTCGCGCTGGCTTCGCAGCTGGAGCTGGCCGCGCGGCTGGAAATGGAGGTCAAGCAGCGCCAGCTGGAAACCCAGCGCCGCACCGAGCTCGAGCGCGCGCTGGCGGTGCCGCTGGCAGCCGGCCGCGTCACGCTGGACCATGGCCGCATCGGCATTTCCGGCAGCGTGCTGTTCGGCTTCAACTCGGCCGAGCTGCAGCCCGAAGGCCGGCAGCTGCTGAAGAGCCTGGCGGCGCCGCTGGCGACCTATCTGCAGTCGCGCGACGAAGCGCTGATGGTCAGCGGCTTCACCGACGACCGCCTGATGCGCGGCGGCAAGAACCAGGTATTTGCCGACAACTGGGAACTCTCGGCCCAGCGCGCGCTGACCGTCACACGCACCCTCATCGAAGAAGGCGTGCCGGCTTCGGCGGTGTTCGCCGCCGCCTTCGGCGCCCAACAGCCGGTGGCCTCGAACGACAGCGCCGAAGGCCGTGCAAAAAACCGCC
>NZ_VIDT01001101.1 GCF_006519715.1 Ideonella azotifigens | reverse complement strand
GGAATGAAGGGCCAGGGCCGCTCGCGCAGGCCGTCCACGCCGTGGCGCGCATCGGGCAGGCCATCGGCCGTGAGCCGCAGCCACTGCAGCCGCGCGCCGATGACAGGGCCTGGCACCAGCCGCAGGAAGTCCCAGCTGGCCCCCGTCCACACGGCAGACAGCGGGTGCAGCGACGCATTCGCATGTTCGGCCAGCGTGGTGGTCACATAACGGCCGCTCTTCTGCCACGGGGTGGACGGGTCTTCCTGCGCCTCGAAGGCCTGGCCCTTGGTGAGGTTCAGCGCGTAGACGCCCATGCGATCGGCGTTGACCTCGTCCGGGTTCTGGTAGACCAGCACATGGCCTTGCGCGTCGGCCAGCACGGCGTGGCCGTTGGTGTCGCCCGGCGAGTCGGTCAGCCGCAGCACGGCCCGGCCGGAGGCCGCGTCCATGGGGGTGCGGCCATCGGGCACGGCATTCGCGTCCAGCGTGGCCAGATAGAGGTCGATGCGGGTGTCCTGGCTGTCGTCTTCCCAGGTCAGCAGATAGCCGCCGTCCGGGTGCAGCAGGATCTGCGGGCGCCGCAGGTGAACGCCAGCCGGCAGGGACATGAGCAGCTCCGGCATGCCCAGCTTGGCGAGCTGCGGGCCCAGCCGCTGCCGCCACAGTTCGCCGCCCGCGGCATTGCGCGCGTCCACCCAGACCAGCAGGTATTCGTTCTTGCGCCCGTCCCACACCAGGCTGGGCTCGCGGATGGCCTGGGCCTGGTCCAGCACCGTGAAGGCGCTGGCGCCCAGGGCCTTGCCGTTGGTGCCGAACTGCCTCACCTGCAGCTGGAAGCTGCTGTCGTTGAGCACGCTGCAAAAGGCAAAGCGGCTGCCGTTCCAGCTCAGCGGCTGCTGCGGGCCGATGGCGTCGCAGTTCATCAAGCTGACCGCTGCCGCGTCCACCGCGGCGCCCGTGTCGGCATTGAAGCGCTGGAACACCACGCCCTTGTCTGCGCTGACCGGCCACACGCAGACCAGCTGGTTGTTGACCGCCAGCAGCGCTGGCGGCACGGCGTCGGTGCTGCGGGCTGCCGGGTCCAGCGTCACCACGCCTGCACTGCCAAAGGCGGCCACCGGTGCCAGCTTGCGGTCGTAGCACGAGAGCCGCAGCTTGCCGTCGGCATGCCGGTGCAACAGGTAACTCTTTTCGCCCAGCGTGGCCACCTGCAGCGCAGCGTGCTCGCCCACTGCTGCCTGCAGCAGCACCGGCGCAGCG
>NZ_VIDT01001100.1 GCF_006519715.1 Ideonella azotifigens | reverse complement strand
CAACCTGATGCACCAGTCCTTCCTGCTGACCGAGCAGTGGTGGGCCGCGGCCACGCAAGGCGTGTGGGGCGTGGAAAAGCATCACCAGGACCTGGTGGCCTTTGGCGCGCGCCAGCTGCTGGACCTGGCCTCGCCCGGCAACCAGTTGCTCACCAACCCGGTGGTGCTCGAGCGCACCCAGGCCCAGCTGGGCGCCAACCTGGCGCGTGGCTTCCTGAACGCCGTGGAAGACCTGCAGCGCGAGGCGGTGCACGCGCCGCCGGCCGGCACCGAACCCTTCCAGGTCGGCCGCAACCTGGCCGTCACCCCCGGCAAGGTCGTGCTGAAGAACCGGCTGATGGAGCTGATCCAGTACGCCCCCAGCACGCCCACGGTGCATCCGGAGCCTGTGCTGATCGTGCCGGCCTGGATCATGAAGTACTACATCCTGGACCTGTCACCGCACAACTCGCTGATCAAGTTCCTGGTCGACCAGGGCCGCACGGTGTTCTGCATCTCGTGGAAAAACCCGCAGGCCGAGGACCGCGAACTCGGCATGGACGATTACCTCTCGCTGGGCGTAGCCGCCGCGCTCGCCGCCGTGCGAGACATCGTGCCCAAGCAGCCGGTGCATGCCGTGGGCTACTGCCTGGGCGGCACGCTGCTGAGCATGGCCGCCGCCGCACTCGCGCGCACCGAGCCGGAGGCGCTGGCTTCGATGACGCTGTTCGCCGCCCAGACCGATTTCCACGAACCCGGCGAGCTGGGCCTGTTCATCGACGAGAACCAGGTCAGCCTGCTGGAAGCGCAGATGGCGCGCACCGGCTACCTCAAGGCCAGCCAGATGGCCGGCGCCTTCCAGATGCTGCGCTCCAACGACCTGCTGTGGTCGCGCCTGATCAACGAATACCTGCTGGGCCAGCGCGCGACCATGAACGACCTGATGGCCTGGAACGCGGATGCGACCCGCATGCCGGCCCGCATGCACTCGCAGTACCTGCGCCAGCTGTTCCTGAAGAACGACCTGGCCGAAGGCCGTTTCATGGTCGACGGCCACCCCGTCTCGCTGGCCGACCTGCGGCTGCCGGTGTTCATGGTGGGCACGCTGACCGACCATGTCGCGCCGTGGCGCTCGGTCTACAAGCTGCACCACCTGTGCCCGGCCGAGATCACTTTCGCGCTGACCAGCGGCGGCCACAACGCGGGCATCGTCAACCCGCCGGGCGCCGGCCATCGCCGCCATCAGTTGCTGACCCGTCCTGCCG
>NZ_VIDT01000110.1 GCF_006519715.1 Ideonella azotifigens | reverse complement strand
ACTTAGTGGACGTCGGCCGATGCTTTGTTGTTGTCGGCGCGGCGTTGGAGAGGGTCAAGAAGTGCATTCGCCCCCCGGTCTACATGGCCAAGCCAGACAGCGATGCTGGGCAGCAGGAGGCCCGCGACTACGCGAATGACTATCTCAGAAAGCTGGTGCACGTGGAGCTGCCTGTCCCCACTCGTGAGCAGATGCTCACCCGGCTGCTGGAGCCGCGGCAGGAGAGGCAGCAACAATCCCAGCAAATCGCCAGGAGGCATCTGCTAGAGCGTGCAGGCTATGCAGGGGCGGTCCTGGTGCTCTTGGCTGCGGTATGGATGGCCATGGGAATCGGAGCACGATTGCACGACCATGGTGCTGGCGATATACCTCTGCTGGATATAGCGCCATCGGCGTTAGCCTCTTCCGCGGTGGCTCCTTCTGCATCATCAGCTACTAGACCCGTTGCAGAAGCCCCTTCTTCACCCGCGAGCGGTGGACAGGGGCGGCGGCTGGCCGTAGGACCATTTGATAGGCAAGGCATCGTCCAGTTGGAAACGGCCGCGGACAAGCGAGCTTTGCCGGCAGCACCTTGGTACGTCGCACTGCTTTGCATCGCTGTGGTTGGCGCCGCGCTTGGCTGGAAGCGCCTGCGTCGCTATCGCGATGCAGTAGCGGTCGCCCTCGGTGGCGCAATACGTGAACACGACTCTCCGCGCTTCCTCAACGCGCTTCGACTGTGGGGGCCGCTCGTCATCGCCTGTGACCCGACGCCAAGGCAAGTCAAGCGCTTCTACAACCGCGCGCGGCTCCTCGCCGCTTTTGAGTCTGGCGCACTCGGGATAGACGAGGTGCAACTCGTTGCGCTTGCCGCGGCGGATCAAGCGACGCCTGAACTCTTCAAGTTCATCGACGATAACCACGTCGACACAGATGTGAACTTGACCTCCGTCCTGAAGGGCGCGGACACGGTAGCGACCTCACGAATGACTGAGAAGGAGAAGAAGATCTGGCAGGAGCACATCAAGGTGGCAGGCCGCGCTCCCACCGTCGATGAACTCAAGCGCTTCCGGCAGCGAGTTGCCGGATTGGAGGTGCGCTAGCCGCCACCACAGGTGTTCTGGGTCGGCGCGCGAGGGGCATGCAAAGCATCCCGACCTTCTCACGCACGCGGAGTTTCTGGTGGCAGAGCCCCGCGCGGCTGGACGGGAGCCTATTGCTGCTTCACAAGGGCTCTTTCTCACTGCTGTTTACATTGTGGGAGCGTCGCTCTGCTAGCAGCCGCTTCAGCAGATCCCACAGACCCGGTTGCGTTTGGATCTGCCATCAGACTGAACTAGGCCAGTAGCTCGCAAGCTCGGTGCGTGCGCGGCGGCGAATCTCCTGCGTTGGCCGGATGACTACGAACCAATTCCGGGACACGGCCAGGAGCAGCCTGTCGCAACCGACCACATTCCGGTAGCCTCCAGTGATGACTTCAAATCCGCGAAGACTCTTCCGAAAGGTGCTCGACGAGACGAGTGATCCCGTAGCAGCCATCAGGGCGGTGAGGGAGGTCTTCGGTCTTTCGGTCAGTGAGGCCAAGAACGTGTGGATTCAGGCAACTGGCCAGGCGGCGGGCCTTGACGAGCATCAAGAGAAACTCGCCGCAGCGCTGCCAAGGATCGTGTGTCCGAAATGCCTCTCTGACACGACAGTGGTTCGCAAGATGCACACCCGGCCAGCCGGTTTGGGGTATGGCGATGTCAGTAGTGCTGAGATCGCCAATCCCGATTTCGTCAACGGATTCTGGTGCTCCACATGCCAAGTTGGGTTCGTCCCAGATCACTTGCTCGACGACCTTGGCCTTGTCGCGGTTAGGCCGATCTAGTTGGCAGAATTCGGCCAGGAGCCGTCGGCCACGGGCGTCTCCTATGAGGTGGGCTGCTTTCTGGAAGCGGCGTGAGAAGATCGAACGCTCATCGAAGAGCATGCTGCGGCCGCCAGTCAAGATGCCCCGCCTGGCTACTTACAAACGATGGAAAAAGACGACGCTCATTCCACACGGATCACTGAGGGCAACCCGGCGCTCGACACGTTGAAGTGCTCTTGGAGGACTGCCAAGTACTCAGACGAGGACGGCATCGGACCGATGGGCTCGTTGTTCGAAGCCGGCGACGCGCTGGTGGCCGTGGCACGGTTAGACGAGTTGGGTACCACCATTCTGGGGAGCGGCATCATGGTCGGGCCCGGCCTCCTGTTGACGGCGACGCACGTACTCGATGAATTTCCAAAGTCAGGAAGTGGTCCAGCGTTCCTGACCTTCTTGCCTTCCGGTTCGAGAGCATGGTTGCCGGTTTCAACGATCACGTCGTCCAGAACCAGTGCGTTCGACGAGAATCGGTCGACGGCTTACGACATCACGTTGGTCAGTTGTACCCTGAACTCAGACGCGCACGACCAGCACCCTTTGACACTGGCTCCGATACACGTGGCTCTCCCGTTGATTGGTGACCGGCTATGGGCCTTCGGCTACTGCCATACGCACATCGAAGACGCGGCGGCAATGATTTCGCCAACGGTCAGTTCGGGTCTCGTGACGGCAGTGTTTCCGCACGGCCGTGGAGAGCGGATGCCGGCATCTTGCATCGAAGTCGAGATGGAGACAATGGGAGGGATGAGCGGCGGACCTGTCGTCAACGCAGCGGGTCAAGTCATCGGCATCGTTTCCTCATCTCTCGACGGCGGACCCTCGTACGTCACCCTCGTATGGGACGTGTTGCGTATGAACATCCGTAGCGCCCTGCCGTGGCTTGCCGATCACGGCGAAATAAGCCTTTTCGGTGCACACGAACTCGGCCTCGTGAAGCTGACTGGACAGGTCAAGCGAAAGAGAGGAACCAAAGACGTCGTGATGACGATGTCTGAGCAGGAAATGCTTCTCTTCATTGGAGCATCGGATCCCAAACTTATCGAGCAATCGAGAGCCGAGAGCGAAAACCGACTTGACCGAGAGTGGGTCGAGAAATTCGAAGATGAATGGGGAAACGACCTTGAAGACGCAGCAGAGCGCGCCGCCATGAAGTTTCTTTCTGAGCGAAAGGTTGAGTTTGTTGCCGAGTGTTTGCAGACCCTGGACATTCCCGAGCACTGCCTGAAAGAGATCCGCGAGTTCAATGTCGATGACAACCATGGTCCTGACTACCCAGAAATCATCAAGGCCGAGAGGCGCGAAGACGGAACCATTGGCATCTCGTTCAGCTTTGAAATGCCTCATGTCATGTGGGAACTCAGCATCTCAGCTGAGGCGTACGTTGTGCACGCAGCCGACTACGAAGAATACTTCTGGAACGTAGAGCTTGACGGCTCGTTTGCGCGCATGCAAGCCTTCCAGCACTGCTATTTTGAGATGGACTTGACGTTCGATTCGGTGAATGAGCTTTTCGTCAACGCCAAGATCACACGCACTGGGACGATGCGAGAGACCAGAAATCCTCGACGTCCGAAGGCCGCTTGAGGCCGCCCCAAGGGCTTGTAGGTCGTAAGCAGGCTGTTCTGGCACGAACGAATGTTGACTGCTGTGACAGCCGCAGGCGAACTTAAGGTGAGGTCTTGGGAAGCTCTGGAAAGGAGTGCGGCCATCGAGAAGCTTGAAGTAAGATACATCGGATATTTGCCAACGGACTATTTTGTACTAGTCGAGGGCAGCATTATTATCGCTGGCACGTATGCGCCCAGCTCCGACAATGGGGCATCACCTGTGGATGTCTATTCGCCAGTCATACTGCATGATCAAGATGCTGGTCCCGCGAAGATCGTGTCACAGTTCCAAACCCGATTCGACGCATTGTGGAAGGGCGCGCATGTGCGCGCCTTGGTTACGGCACAACCAACTCCCTGAGCTGAGCAAACGAAAATGATGGGTTGAGATGCCTTCCGCAGCCCCTCCGGCGGATCGCGCCTACCTGTGCGTCTGCTCCTTGTTGAGGCTCATCCACTCGCGAGCTACTTTCAGGCACTTTTCCATCTGGCTCTCGGCAAGACCGGGCAGGTTGAGTGTGTCCTTCTCTTCTTCGATACAGTCGTTGAGCGCGATCCTGAGGCTCGTAGCCTGAAATGCGCCGAGCGGCCCTGACAACAGCTCGAAAGGTTCAATGCCCTTGGGAAGACGGGTCCTACTATCTACGACCACAAAGGCAATACTCTTTGGATTCAGATCCTGCACACCGGATAGATCGGTTCCTTCAAGTCTTGCTCCGTAGAACAGCGTTCGCGCCCAATCAGTGCCTGACAGTGATGCATTGCGCAAGTCGGCGCCAACAAAGGAGTTTGGGCCTCGTTGAGACGAGATGCTGGCGTACCTAAGGTCTGCTCTTAAGAATTCGCTTCCACTCAATGAAAAAGGCCAGAGAGAGGCGAAACGCAAGTCAGCGTTGCTGAAGTTCGCATTAATTATTCCTCCGAAGGTGATTGCCTCTCTTCGACGGTAACCCAGTGCGATTTCACGCGCTCCGAGAATCACTCCCCACCCTTCGACGTTCTCAGTAGCAACGCCAAACTTCATCATCCGCAGGTCAGCGCCAGAGAAATCCGATCCGGCTAAGTCGCTTCCACTGAAGTCAGCCTTTATCAGAGTGGAATTCTTGAGGTTAAGCCCAAGCAAGTACCTGTTTGTCAAGCTCTGCCCAACGATGCGGGTAAAATCCTTCGGCTCTTCGCCACTCCACTTATCCGGTAGGACGGTCAGGTTCGAACCACTTAAGTCAGCATTCAGACGCGATTGACTAAATGCCAGCGAGTACGACGCAATCTTTGCAGGAAGCCCCGGACTGGCCTTGCTAGAGCTGCCGCGACGCGAAGCATACATATAGCCCTCGGGTCCGCTGTACTCGATATACGGCCGGCTTGCTTCGAGCGTCGAGAAGGCAAGGCTTCCCCACCACAACATCCCGGTTGTCAGGAAGACCGTCACGCCGAAGCTTGCCAGGATTCCGCGAAGGCTTCTCCACGATTCCGTCCCGACTTCAGTTCGTCTGCGGAGAGTGCGTCGCATAAGCCGCCGGCAATGCCAGGTGAAGACGGCTGCAAACGACAGAATGGCAGTCTGAGATGTCAGCAAACCGACATGCTGACTCGGTAGGCTTCTCTGCAGCAGGACTGCAATTGTCAGCGGAACAAGCCACCAGATCAGCAGTTTGGATAGCGACTGGCCTGACCGGTCGAATGCAACTTCGCTCTTACGAAGCTGTGGAGTTTCGCTCCGAATCACGTCCGCTAGCAACCATGAAAAGGCGCGACGGTCGAGTCGCTGGCCGTCCGGAAATCTTGCAGGCAGCCATGCCAAGCATTCCCATAGACGCTGCAGGTGTAGATGAAGATATACGTGAAGAGATAGCAGCAGTCCGGGCGCGACCAGGAAAAACGTTGTCGTCGCGATGTCTACGCCGACTGCGGGAAGTTTAGCTGTGCCCGAATTCAGGACAAGGCTTGCGTCGCTAGTTGAGCCGACGGTGAGCCAGCAATAGAAGCACGCTGCCACGATCAGGAGTGCCAGCTTCTGAGTCTGAGCGGCGATATCGGTTGCCGTTGACACCAAAGGGAACTGGTCTAGTTGCTCAGGCAACGTGGCGCCGGTGAGATCGGTGCCGGCGAGCGCGCGCCCAGTGAGACCCTTAGAGTTGGCCAGCTTGGCCTTGCGCAAGCTGCTGTCGTAAAGTACCGCATCGTCCAGAAGAGCACCCGTGAAGTCTGCGTCATCCAGGCTAGCGCGCCTGACTTCCGCGCCGGACAAGATTGCCATCTGCAGATTGGCGCCCATCATGTTTGCGCCAACCAAGCTCATCCCAGACTCAGTGAAACACTGACCTCTCCGGCCATTCGTGGATAGCCACTCCTGGTGGAGCGCTAGTCGAGCTGCGAGATCAACCATTTCGTCTCCGACGTGGGTGGCGCGTCGGCAGAATACATGACGCGCACTGCAACCGAGTACCGTGTTCGACTCACCAGCGGAGGGGGCGAAAGATATCAGCCAAGGCCTGACATGAACTTCCGGCCGGCCGTATGCGGCTGCTTTGGGCCGCGGAGTCCACGGCAATGAAGGGTTGCTCCGGGTCGAGTCGAGCCCGTCGCGTGAAAGGGGACCGGTCGTTCATTGCCAGTGCCCCTGCAGTGACGCCGCGGGCGTCGGCTGTCTGACGGTTTGCCGACGCTCACGGCGTGGCCTGCTGTAGCAGCGAAGGTCAGCTTGATGCCAATGACCGTGAGTTCACCCGATCATCGCCACCGACCGCAACCGCTGCGTTGCCGACATCCCGTCAGCTCCGATGGCGGCGAATCGGCCGCGTCGGGTCCCGCCGAAACCGGGCCGTTCTCCTGCGTCGATCCCTGGCTCGCTCCGGCGGCTGCCCACGCTTTAGCGCTGCCCCTGAAAGTCATCGAGCCCTAAACACCAGCCCCCGGCTTTCGTCTTGGATATGTCCAGTCACGTGTCTCGCGTGCCTGGGTCATTTCTTCGAAGACACAGCCGACCATGCCCGCTTCCACGCCGAATCTCGCTGCCGCTCAACGCATTGCCGAACGCTTTGCTGCCCTGACGGACGCCCAGCGGCGAGCCGCCTACGCGAAGATGCAGGCGGAGGGACTGCACATGGCGCAGTTCCCGGTGCCGCGGCGCCAGGCGGGGACGGATGGGACCGCGGCTTGTGCGCTGTCGCATGCGCAGGAGCGGCAGTGTTTCCTGTGGCGGCTGGAACCGTTGGGCACGGCCTATCACATGGCCGAGACGCTGCGGCTGCAAGGTGCGCTGGACGAGGCTGCGGTGTGTGCGGCATTCGGAGCGCGTACACGCCTTTCGACCTGGCGCGCGGGCCGTTGCTGCGCGGCTTTTGGCGCTGGGCGCGCAGGCGAACGAGGGCCTGCGTTCGATCAATGGGTTGAGTTCTGATCCTCCTGGGCGACGCCATGGTCCAGCACAGTCAAACCTGAAAACAGCCCTCCAACTCCGCCCGGTCTTCGGCGGACAGCCCGAGCTGCCTGGCTTTGTTTTGCCAGGTACCGAGCACGGTCTTGAGGCGGGCCAGGTCTTCCTGGGCTTGCTGGGGGCGGACGCGGTAGAGGCTGGCGGTGGACAGAACGGTGGCCAGGTCCGGCTCGGTGCTGGCGTCGTCCAGGGCCAGGACGTGCACATCCTTCTTGGTGGACGGGTTCAGGTCGTAGGCGGGGGCCAGGCGCCAGCCTGTGGCCTCGCGGATGAAGCCGTGGTTGCGCAGATGGTCGTCGCGGTTGGCCACGGCGACATTGAAGAGAACCCGCCGGAAAAGCTCCCGCAGGTCTTGTTCAATCTTGCCCTCCACGCCTTGCTTGGAGGCAATGAACTCGGCCAGGTCCAGGTAGGACGCGTCTTCGCTGTCGCTGCGGCCGAGCACGGCCATGGCAGAGGTGAAGAAGCGCCGGTGGCCGTCCTGGCGGTCGAAGCGCTGCGTGACGAAGGTGTGGTGACCGTGCCCGATGCGCTCAAGCCGGGCCTGGGCCACGTTGAGTCCGAACTCTGCGGCGAGCTGATGCACGAGCATCTCGCGCAAGGCCCAGTCGTGGTCGTCGTCGGCGCCGGGGAACTTGGCAATCCACAGGCGCCCCTGGCCGTCCTGCAGGTTGGCCTTGGGGCGGGCGCCGCCAAGCGAGGCGCCGGGCGCCACGAGCACCTTGAGCCACTGCTGCAGCAGGCCGAGGTCGTCCACCTTCTTGCGCGTGAGCGCCAGGGCCACCGCCTGCAACTCGCCCATGTGGGTCAATGCCGGCGCAGCAAGCGCCTCGTTGGCCAGGGTGCTGCCGTCCACGAACACGGGCGGCGGCCCCTGCTTGAGTTGCTTGTCGCTTTGCAGCGCGGAAAAGCGCAGTGCCCCCATTCGCGTCACATCCTGGACGCCCAGGAAGAAGTCCCAGGGCCGCAGTTCGCGGCGGGCGCGTTGCTGTTGCTTCGCCTCGACCACCTCGCGACGCTTCATCAGCGTCTGCCCCCAGCGGTCGGGGCAACTGTCCATGAAGATGCCGAAGTTGGCGTCCTTCGGGTGGAAGTTGCCGCTGGCCAGCGAGAGCTCCGGGTCCAGCGCAAAGGCCTCTGCGCGCTTCAGCCACAGCGGCGAATATTCGAAGCGCACGGACTCCTGCCCCGCGCGGTGCAGTCGTCCCAGGTGGGTCAGTGGTCCGAATGTAGGGTCGTCGAGCCAGACCTCCAGCCCATCGGGGAGCGTGTGGATGACCGGTGCCGCGCCCGCGGCCAGCGCCTTCTTGCCGCGCGCGCTCATGAAGCAGCACCGCCTTCCGCCGGCATGGCTGGTGCGGCCGGCTTGGACGAAGCAGAGGAAGCCGACGAAGCGGGACTGACCTCATTGACCGGTTCCGGCCCCTTCTTCCGCTTTGGCGCACGCCTCGGCACGCCCAGTTCGGCATCCTGAAGCCGGCGGCCCACCGGATCGTCTGCCGCAAGCAGGTCCAGGTCTTTTTCCAGCCCGAGCACCGCCAGTACGCGCAGGTAGGTGCCCATGGTGACCGAGGCGTCCCCCTGCTCGACCTTGTTGAGGGTGGGGCGCGAAACCGATGCCCGCTCGGCCACCTGCGTGACCGTGAACCGTCGCCGTAGGCGAGCCTGGCGCAGGCGTTGCCCCAACGCGCCCAGAAGGCGCGACTGTGAGGGGTAGAGAGGCGGTGCTTTTGCAGGCATAAGAGAAATCATTATGACCAATATGGCAGGTAATTGCCATGAATGGAGACGCTTACCCGGTGGTTTCGTGGCTTGAGCCAATCGGTTGGATAACAGAAAACATTCTTCGCATTTTTCTACCTCAATGGCAACCATGGCTTCCGTTGCCAGCCGGCGGATCGAAGCATGCCTGCCGCGCGCTTGCGGCCCCCCGGCGCCGGGCTTTCCATGCCGCTCACCCTAAACACCAACCCCCGGCTTTCGTCTTTGACCATGTCCGGTCTCGCGTTCGTCGCGTGCCCCGGTCGTTCCTTTCAAGACACAGCCGACCATGCCCGCTTCCACGCCGAATCTCGCTGCCGCTCAACGCATCGCCGAACGCTTTGCTGCCCTGACCGACGCCCAGCGGCGCGCCGCGTACGCGAAGATGCAGGCCGAGGGGCTGCACATGGCGCAGTTCCCGGTGCCGCGGCGCCAGGCGGGAGCGGATGGGGCGGCGGCCTGCGCGCTGTCACATGCGCAGGAGCGGCAGTGGTTCCTGTGGCAGTTGGAGCCGCATGGCTCGGCTTATCACATGGCCGAGACGCTGCGCCTGCAGGGGCCGCTCGATGAAGCCGCCTTGCGCGCGGCGTTCCAGGCGCTGGTGGCCCGGCATGCAGCGCTGCGCACCGTCTTCCGGCCGGGTGAAGACGGCTTGCCGCAGCAGCTGGTTCAGCCCGTGCAAGCGCTGGACATTCCGCTGTGGGCGCATGACGGCGACACGCCTGACAGCGGCGACATGCAGGCTCGCCTGCACACGCTGGTCCACACGCCGTTCGATCTGGCGCAGGGCCCGCTGCTGCGCGTGGCGCTGATCCGCCTGGGCGCGCAGGACCATCTGCTGGCCGTGGTGATGCATCACATCGTCTCGGACGGCCGGTCGCTGCAGATCCTGGTGGCCGAGTTCGCCGAGCTGTACCAGGCGGCCTGCGCCGGCCAGGCCGCTGCGCTGAAGCCCTTGCCCGTGACCTATGCCGACTACGCCCTCTGGCAGCGCCAGTGGCTGGCGGCTGGCGAGAAGGAGCGCCAGCTGGCCTACTGGCGCGCGCAGCTGGGCGACGAGCATCCGGTGCTGCAACTGCCCACCGACCACCCGCGCCGCGCGGACGGCCGCTACACCGCGGCCCAGCATGGCCTGGACCTGCCGCAGGCGCTGGTGCAGGGCTTGCGCCGCCAGGCCCAGCAGCAGGGCGGCACCTTGTTCATGGCCTTGCTGGCGGGGCTGCAGGCCTTGCTCTACCGCCATACCGGCGAGGCGGACATGCGCGTGGGCGTGCCCATTGCCAACCGCCATCGCAGCGAGACCGAAGGCGTGGTCGGTTTTTTCGTCAACACCCAGGTGCTGCGCAGCCAGCTGCATGACGGCTTGCCGCTGCAGGCCTTGCTGGCGCAGGCCATCGAAGCCTCATTGGGCGCGCAGGACCATCAGGACCTGCCGTTCGAGCAATTGGTCGAAGCCCTGCAGCCCGAGCGCAGCCTGGGCAGCAGCCCGCTGTTCCAGGTGCTGCTGAACCATCAGCGCCAGGCGGCCACCGCCAGCGTGCAAGCCATTGCCGGCTTGCAGGTGCAGAGCCTGGCGCCAGCCACGCCTGCGGCGCTGTTCGAGCTGATGCTGGACGTGGCGGAGGACGAAGCAGGCCAGCCGCGCCTGAAGTTCGTCTACGCCCGTGAACTGTTCGAGCCGGCCAGCATCGCGCGAATGGCTGGCCACTACCTGGCCTTGCTGCAGGCGCTGGTGGAGGCCCCCGCGCAGCCGCTGGGCCAGGTGCCGCTGCTGGGCGCTGCCGAGCAGGCACAGCTGCGCCAATGGCGACAGCCGCTGCTGCAGGACGCGCCGGCGGCGCCGCTGCATGCATTGATCGAAGCCCAGGCGCAGCGTCAGCCCGCGGCC
The DNA here is from genome assembly GCF_006519715.1 of Ideonella azotifigens. Taxonomy (GTDB): domain Bacteria; phylum Pseudomonadota; class Gammaproteobacteria; order Burkholderiales; family Burkholderiaceae_C; genus Ideonella; species Ideonella azotifigens. The sequence continues at coordinate 1,060 of NZ_VIDT01000110.1, read as the reverse complement.
ATCGCGTTGACGCTGGGCGACGCGCATGTCAGCTACGCCGAGCTGAACCAGCGTGCCAACCGCATTGCGCATCAGCTGATCGCGCGGGGCGTGGGGCCGGAGTGCAAGGTTGGCCTTGCGGTTGAGCGTTCGATCGAACTGGTGGTTGGCATGCTGGCCATCCTGAAAGCCGGCGGCGCCTACGTGCCGCTGGACCCGGACTATCCCGCCGAGCGCCTGGCCTACATGGTCGAGGACAGCGGCCTGGCGCTGCTGCTCAGCACCAGCGCGCTGCGAGCCAAGGTGCCGGTGCCGGCCACGCTGCCGGTGCTGTGCCTGGACGCGACGCCGCCTGCTGACGCCTACACCGACAACCCGGCCCGCGCTGCGCATGTGGACCAACTGGCCTACGTCATCTACACCTCCGGCTCCACCGGCCGGCCCAAGGGCGCGCAGCTCAGCCATCGGCACGTGGCGCGCCTGCTCAGCGCCACCGCACCGTGGTTCGGCTTTGGCCCGCGGGATGTGTGGACGCTGTTCCATTCCTACGCCTTCGACTTCTCGGTCTGGGAGATCTTCGGTGCGCTGTGCACCGGCGGCCGGCTGGTGGTGGTGCCGTACTGGGTCAGCCGTTCGCCGGCGGACTTCATGGCCTTGCTGCGCAGCGAGCAGGTCACGGTGCTGAACCAGACGCCTTCGGCCTTCCAGCAACTGGTGCACCTGCCGCACCTGCCCGAAGAAGAGGGCGCCGCGCCGCTCGCGCTGCGCCAGGTGATCTTCGGCGGCGAGGCGCTGGAGCCAGAGAGCCTGCGCCCGTGGTTCGACCGCCATGGCGATGAAATGCCGCGGCTGGTCAACATGTACGGCATCACCGAGACGACGGTGCATGTGACCTACCGGCCCATCACCCGTGCCGACCTCGGCTTGGGCAGAAGCCCCGTCGGCCGCGCCATTCCGGACCTGGGCCTGCAGGTGCTGGACGCGGCACTGAACCCGCTGCCAATCGGCGTGCCGGGCGAACTGCACGTCAGCGGTGCCGGCTTGGCGCGCGGCTACCTCGGCCGGCCCGGCCTGAGTGCCG
>NZ_VIDT01000011.1 GCF_006519715.1 Ideonella azotifigens | reverse complement strand
GCGCAAAGGCGGCCGGGTGGTCTGCGGCGGGATCCACATGAGCGACATCCCCTCATTCCGCTATCGGCTGCTTTGGGAGGAGCGCCAGCTGGTGTCGGTGGCCAACCTGACCCGCGCCGATGCCCATGAGTACCTTCGTTTTGCAACGGCGCATCCACCCCAGGTCCAAACCACCGTCTACCCTCTGGCGCAGGCCAACGAAGCTCTTGCCGATCTGCGCGCCGGCCGGCTGCAAGGCGCTGCCGTCCTGTTGCCCTGAGTCTTCGCTGGCCGCCACCGTGGGGGCCGCCGGCGCAGCGTCCCGAACCGAGAACGGTTCTGCAGTCTGAAAAGGCCTTGAACTCGGCTTACAAGACCAGCGCCAAGCTGGGAGTGGATGCCACCGTCGCGCTTGGTACGAAAGGTGGAAGGCTGGCGGCAGCCGGCATCGACCTGGTCCTGTATTCGAAGATCAAAGGAGTGTTTGCCGGTGTGGCCGTGGACGGCCTGTTGCTGAAAGGATTCACGAGCGGCTACTTGACCTTGCCGAGGGCGACTCGGAACTCCTCGAGCTTGGCTTCGTAATGCTCCGCTTCTCCATAAGCGAGGAAGCGGTTGTAGCGCGCGTGAGTTCCCAGGATCTTGTGCGCATGCTTGATGGGGCAGAAGTACTGCTCGGTGCGGGCGACGATCTCGCGCAGGTAGGCAACCAGCCCGTTTGCATACTCGCAGTAAGTGCAGTGAAACTTCTCGATGAAGTTCAGGTAGCCGAGGTGGCGCCTGTCGTACACGAGGTAGTCGCTGCGCCGCACCTTGGCGATGCCGTAGATCGGGAAGCACGCCCACTGATAGAAGCTCACGAACAGATCCAGCATCAGCAGCGGTATCGCCATGCCGTAGATGATCGGGCCGGTGATCAGGTTCTGCGGGCGGTTGGTCACCAGCCAGCGAAAAAAGCCGGTCTTGAGCTTGCGGTGTGCCACCTTCACCGAACTCTCGAACTCCACCCGCTTGCCGTTGATCCGGAAGAACATGCGACTTTCCTGCTCGTGCACGGCCGTGCGCAGTTCTTCCTCGAGGCCCGCCATCTGGGCCAATATCTCGGCGATTCGACTATTCATGGTGCAAGCATAGTCGCGCCCCCCCGAGGGCGGGCATGCGCGTACAAAGGTCGCGCGGCCAAGCTGCTGATCGAAAGCCCTTGCGGCTGATCGCCGGGGGCTGCGTTCTGGTTCGCCAGCCAGCAGGCCAACATCGGCACCTGTTCCCACAAGCGCGCAGCCGAGGCTGCCGCTCAGCCGGCGTGGCTTCGCGATCTGCATTGCGGGCGATCAAGGTCGCACGGCCTGGGTGGCTGCAAGCTGCGCCCATGATCACTCCAGCACGAGCGCCTGAGAACCAAGCCACATCGAAGGCTGGCCGTGCCATCGACCGCACACGTCGCGCGCTCACGTGCACGCTCGTCGGTTCACCGCTGGTCGGTCGAGCGGCGGCCGCCGCACCCGCAAAGACACAGCGGGTTCCGATCCTCGTGTTTCACCGCTTCGCAGAGACCATGGCCGACAGCATGACGCTGCGGATCGCAAACTTCGAGTCGCAGCTGCGCATGCTGGAGAGCCGGAATTGCCACGTCATCCCGCTGTCTGATTGGGTCGCCTGGCGGCTCGCGCTGGCCAGCGGCGATGCGGCCCCGTTGCCGGCGCGCGCCGTCGTGCTGACTGCCGACGACGGGCACCGATCGCAATTCGAGGCGATGGCGCCGGCCCTGCGGGAACGCAGCTGGCCCGTCACGCTGTTCGTCTACCCTTCCGCGATCTCGAATGCCAGCTATGCAATGACCTGGCCGCAGCTCCGCGAGCTGGCTGCCGACCCGCTCGTCTCCGTTCAATCGCACACCTTGTGGCATCCGAACCTGGTTCGCGAGCGCGGTCGCATGGCGCCCCAAGCCTTCCGCAGGTTTGTAGCCGACCAGTTGACCCGCTCGCGCGACACGTTGGAGCAGAAGCTGGCACACCCCGTCACCTTGCTGGCCTGGCCCTTCGGCCTGAGTGACGAAGGTCTGGCGGCCCAGGCCGCCGAGGCCGGCTACCGGTCAGCGTTCTCGCTTGGCAACCGTTCGGCCGGGCCCGCCGATCCACTGTACGCGGTGCCACGCCATCTGATCGTCGACAGCGTGGATGCAAGCCAGCTCGCGGCCCGCCTCGAAGCTGCATTCGCGAACGGGATGGCATCGTGAGGCGCCTGGCGCCCGCTTGGATCGGGCTCGCGATGTGCGTCGCGGCTGCGCAGGCTTGCGCACTCGGAGGCGAGGTCCGGGACGCAGTGTCGGGTCGACCTGTCGCGCTCGCGACGGTTGTCGTGGCCGGCGAAGTCCATGCCAGCGACAGCCTGGGCAGGTTCGAGGTCGATGGCGCCACCGACGGCGCGTCCGTCACCGCGCGTGCCATCGGCTATGCCAGATTCCAGGGCATCGTCGCTTCGTCCGCGCCGCTCGTCATTGCGCTGACGCCGCTGCGACCCAAGGCGCTCTACCTCTCGGTGTACGGCATCGGCAGCGCGACGCTGCGCGGCGACGCGCTCAAGCTGATCGACGAAACCGAGCTCAACGCTTTGGTGATCGACGTCAAGGGCGACCGCGGCTTCGTGCCCTACCGCAGCGCGGCGCTGGCGGCTTCAGGGCTGACGCAGACGCTGGTCACCGTGACGGACATGCCGACGCTGCTGCGGACATTGCACCAGCGCGGCCTCTACCTGATCGCCCGCATCGTCAGCTTCAAAGACGAGCCCTATGCGACCGCCCATCCGGCGTGGGCAGTGCACGATGCCCACGGAAACGTGTGGAAAGACCGCGAAGGCCTGCCATGGATCGACCCGTTCTGCCGCGAGGCCTGGGAGCGCAATCTGGCGCTGGCCGAGGAAGCGGCGGCCCTCGGCTTCGACGAGATCCAGTTCGACTACCTGCGCTTTCCCGATGCCACCGGGCTGGTGTTCTCCGAGCCCGACACCGAAGACCGCCGCGTCGCTGCGATCAATGGATTCCTCGACGCGGCGCAGCACCGCCTGGCACGCTACAACGTGTTCGTCGCGGCCGACATCTTCGGCTACGTCGCCTGGAACAGCAACGACACCCACATCGGCCAGCAACTCGAGGCCATCGTCAAGCACGTCGACTATCTCTCGCCGATGCTCTACCCCTCAGGCTTCTCCTTCGGCATCCCGGGGTACCGCGACCCGGTCGCGGCGCCCCACGAAATCGTGGAGAACAGCCTGCGCCGCGCCATTGTGCGGACCGGCTTACCCGGCCTGCGTTTTCGTCCGTGGCTGCAGGCATTCCGCGACTACGCCTTCGACCGGCGCGCTTTTGGCGAGCGCGAGATCCGCTCGCAGATCGACGGCGCCGACGACGTGGGCACCGACGGCTGGATGCTGTGGAACCCCAACAACCGCTACGGCGAGGGTGGGTTGGAGGCCGACACGCAAGGCTCGTCACCATGAAGCATCGCCGGCTGCGCTGGTGGGCGGCGGTGATTGCGCTTCTCGCGCTGCCTGTTTTGACGGCCGCTGGCGACCTGTCCCGGCAGGACTGGACGCCGATTGACGCTGCAGTGCGCGCACAGATCGCCGCCCGCCAGTTGCCCGGTGCCGTGCTGGTGTTCGGCGATGCCGAGTACATCTGGCTGCGACGCGCCTGGGGCTGGCGTGCGCTCGATCCGCAGCGAGAACCGATGACTGCGGACACCGTCTTCGACCTCGCGTCGCTGACCAAGGTGATCGTCACGACCACAGCGGTGATGCAACTGGTCGAACGCGGGCTGGTGCAACTCGACGTCCCGGCTGCCCGCTACTGGCCTGCCTTTGCCTCACACGGCAAGCAAGCCATCACGGTGCGCCAGTTGCTGACGCACCGCTCGGGGCTGCGTCCCGACCTGGACTTGCGCGAAGACTGGCACGGTTACGCCGCCGCCATGCGGCGCGTGGAGGGCGAATCTCCAGGCGCTGCACTCGGCAAGCGCACGGTGTACAGCGACATCAACTTCATTGCACTCGGCGAATTGGTCCGTCGCGTCTCCGGTCTGCCTCTGCAGGTCTATGCGGAGCGCCACGTACTGGGTCCGGCCGGAATGCGCGACACGGGGTTCCTGCCGGACAGGGCCTTGCGTGCACGCATCGCGCCGACGGAACGCATGGGCGGCGAACTCCTGCGCGGCACGGTGCACGACCCGACTGCCAGGCGCATGGGCGGCGTGTCCGGGCACGCCGGTCTGTTCGGCACGGCCGACGATCTCGCGCGCTTCGCACAGGCCCTGCTGCGCGGCAAACGCCTCCTCGACCGGTCCTCCATCAAAGCCCTTCAGCAGGCCGAGGGGGATCCGAACGATCCGGACGGCGTGCGGGGCATCGGCTGGCAGTTGCAGGCGCCGCTGGTGGCCAATCGCGATGACCTCGAACCCAAGGGCCTGCTCGGGCACACCGGCTACACCGGCACGGCCCTGTGGATCGATCTCGTCCAGGGCCGCTTCATGGTCCTGCTGAGCAACCGGGTCCACCCGGACGGTCAAGGCAACGCCCAACCGCTGCGACGGCAGGTACTGGCCCTGGTGTCCAGCCTTGCGCCTCCGCTGGAAGCGGCGGCGCGGACGAGCCCGCTGCCCACCCTGCGCGTTGCGACCGGCATCGATGTCTTGCGCTTGCAGCGCTATGCAGCGCTGACAGGGCGCCGCATCGGCCTGATCACCCACCTCGCCGCGATCGATGCGCTCGGCTGGCGCACCTTGGATCGGCTGCGCTGGGCGCCCGGTGTGACGCTGGTCAAGCTCTTCAGCCCGGAGCATGGCCTCTACGGTGACGTCGAGGGCGCGGTCCCATCGGGCACCGAACCCTTCAGCGGACTGCCGCTGATCAGCCTCTACGGCGCGGCCACCCGCCCCGGTGTCGCGAGTCTGCAAGACATCAACACCCTGGTGTTCGATGCGCAGGACGTCGGCGCGCGCTTCTTCACCTATGCCTCGACGATGGCGCAGGCGATGGAAGCCGCCGCCGAGCAGGGCATCCGGTTCGTCGTGCTCGATCGGCCCGATCCGATCCGCGCTGATCGCGTCGCAGGGCCGGTGCTCGACCCGGGCCGGGGATCTTTCACCGGGCCGGAAGGACTGCCCGTGCAGCATGGCATGACCGTCGGCGAACTGGCGCTGTGGTTCCGGGACGACCTTCGTGCTCGCCGCGGGCTCGATCTCGACCTGCAGGTCATCACCATGCAGGGATACCAGCGCTCGATGTGGTTCGATCAGACCGGGCTCGACTGGGTACCGCCCTCACCCAACCTGAGGACGCCCACGCAAGCTGCGCTCTATCCGGGTGTCGCCTGGGTCGAGGGCGCGAACTTGAGCGTCGGGCGCGGCACGAGCCATCCCTTCGAGTGGCTGGGGGCGCCCTGGGTGGTCGGCAGCACGCTGGCCGATGCGTTGAACGAGGCCGCACCGCCGGGCCTGCGCTTCACGTCCGTCGACTTCACGCCCGATGCCGGCCCCTATGATGGGCAGCGCTGCCACGGCGTCGAGGTCCGTGTGGTCGATCGCGACACGCTTGATGCTCCCCTTCTCGGCGCACTGCTGGTGAGAACGCTGCACCGCCTGTGGCCCCGCGAGTTCGCCATCGACAGCACCTTGGCGACCATCGGTGCCAGCGCGACGCTGCAGGAACTGACAGCCAGCACCGACCTCGCCACGGTCGCGTCGCACTGGCAGCCAGCGCTGTCGGCATTCCGATCCCGGCGTGGCCACGACCTCCTGTACGAACCGCCGACGCCGCCAATGCTGTCGCGTTGATGCAGATCAGTGCGTCCGCGCGGCTCACGCACGCGCCATTGATCGCACGCAACGGTCTGCGCCATCGGCGCCGCCATCCTCGCAGGCATGGCCTCCGCCACCTTGTTCACGAAGGAACATGACATGGGCGCGCAAACCACCTCGAGCACCCACGACCCAGTGCTTGCCGCCTATGACACCCACACCGCGGCCGGCAAGGCGTTCTGCGCGGCGTGGCTTTCCACCTTGTCAGGTTTGGCAGTCGTCGTGCGGCAGCATTCACCCGAGAATGGCGTCGACCGGCCTGCGCATCGAAAGCGGCATCACCGGGCCCCGGCCAAAGCGCACCACCAGATCCGGCCTCTGGCTGCCCAGGCCGAGCGCTGCAGCGAATTGAGGGCGGAGCGCGCTGACCTCGACTGGCTGATTCACGAAAGCGTTTCGGATGCCGAGCGTGGTGGCCTGAAGCGCGAAACGCTCGTAGCAGCGCCCTGCCTCGATCCAGTGCACCCTGTCGTTCGCCTCGGAAACAAACACGGCCAGGCCTGCAGAATTCCGGAGCTGCCTCGCATAGCGCTCGTTCTCGGACTCCGGCGTGAAAAACAATCCCATCAGAGGACTGGCCAGCCAGCGCGGCAAGACCGGGGAGCCCGTTGTGCCGGAGAAAAGACCATCGCCCGATCGTTGCGCCTCGGAAGCACTGAAGCGGATCCAGGACTTCAGTTCGGCAACGAAGGCGGCGTCGGCCATCTGCGCGCTGTTCGCCTCGATCACGTAGGCCAGAACATTTTCCATGGCGAGGCGTTCTGTCAACAGCATCACCCGCACCCCGTTGCCCGTCCCTGCCCGTTCCAAGCGCCGGAGATCGTCGTTTGAAATCGGTTTGCCGTCGTAATCGCCACGGGTGCATTGCCGCTCGGTGATGGCCCGGAACAGCGGCGTGATGGAGGGCTTCGTGGCTTCAAGGTTCACGGCGATGTCGTCCGGACTCGCCAGGTCCTTGCGGACCTCAGCCTGCAGCCCGGCGGCAAGTGCTGCATGCGTCAGGTTTTCAACAGCGCAGCCCAGAGACACGTGGAGATGATGGTCGTCGGGGTCGACGGCCGGGCAACGTCGCGACAGATCGGGCGCGATCACGATGGAACGTTCGTTCACGCGGAATTTCCAGCATTGCGTGTTGTGGCTGGATGGTGCGAGCGACGCGAAGCGCACCAGTTCGCGCATCAGGAAGGCATGGTCAGCCGGGCTGCTGGCAAGCGGTCGCCGCAAGCTGCGGGCGTAAGCCTGCTCGCCCGCGCTGTCTGAACATGCGACCAACGCTGGCGAGAGCGCGCCACAACTCAACGCACCCAGCAAGAAGTGTCTGCGCATCGGCGGCACAACATGTCGGGGAGATGAACGCAGAGACATTGAACCCGGCACTCGAATTGGTCTCAAGTAGCAAGCCCCGCCCGTCTTTAGGAATCTCCGACAGGCCCGAACAGGTGACGTCGATCAAAGGTTTCCAGCACGTTGCGAATCGCGAAGATGTGGAGGTACTTCGTGATGCGAGCACCCAGCGCAAGTTCGGCTCGCGCCCCTTCGTAGAGATTGGCCATCTCCGTGACCGAAATGTGACATTCCAAGGCCAAGGACTCGACGATCCGAGACTGATCAGGTTGCAGCAGATTCATGTTGGGCACGGTGACTCCTCGACTCGACATTGGTTCATGAAAGTGGCACACAAGGCCCTGCGGCAATCGTGCGGCACGGCACAAAGATCTTGACAGATCAATCAGGCATCTCAATGAACGGACCCAATGTAGTCCGCAAGCAAATTCGGCGAGTTGCCCGGCATCAAGATCGGGAGTGGTCGCAATGCGCCATCGACTATCGACATGTCAAAGGCGGCGGTGCGGGCCGCGCGATTGCGCTGCGTCAACTCCGGTGCGCAGGCTGCGCCGCCCTGTCATGCAAGCGTCATTCATCAAGCCAAGACTGGCCCCACCCCAGGCTTCATGAATCGAACCCATGCAAAAGACTCAAGCGCTGACCGCTCTCGGACAGCAACGGCTGATGCTGCCGGCATGGGTCAAGGCGGCGCTGGCCGCCAATGACCGCCTCAAGGTCTACCTCACGGTGCTGCAGACTGCTGCAGCACATGCATCTCACCCCAATCGCGACCTGCCCGACCTGACAAAGGAAATCGCCGCGACCACGTTGGAAGCCGGTTGGTTGATGGGAGTCATTGCGGTCGCGACGCGGGTTGACGATTCGCTGGCACTTCCGGAGTTGCCAAGGCTGATCAAGGGCCTTGAAGACGACCTCACGACCATGGCCCGACCGGTGCTGGAGAGCGTCCCCGCTGGCGAGCAGACACATGTCCGTGTCGAGCACTGGCTGGCCTGGCTCCGGGACCTGCCCGCAGACCGGCTCGCCGACGCGCAGGTCGACGCTCTCACCCGCGGCCTGCGGGGTGAACAGGACAGCCTGCACCTGCTGGTGATGGATTTGCACAAGCAGATCAACAAACTGTCGGCCGAGCTGGCCAGCGAGGTCATCGCCGGTGCCAACGCGTGGGAGCTGCAGCCCGGAGATCGCCCGCGAGTGGCTGCCTTCATGCGGGGCCTGAATCGCACGTCGGAATTGAAGTTCGACCACCCGGGGTTGGACACGGTGGCCACCCGAGACGGCGAACGCCTGCTGATCCAGAACGACATCGGCACCAATGATGCGCACGTGCTGGTACTGCAGGTGACCGGCTGCGTGATCACCCTGACCTATTCCGACCTGCACCCGGCGCGCTTCGAATTTTTCCAGTCGATGCTGGCGCCGCTGGGGGCGGCATGGTCGGAGCGGGTGTCTCGCACCGACGCCGAACTGAACCAGGGCCTGGCCTATACCGTGGGCACGGCCAGCTTTGATTGCGCTGATGATGCGGCAGTCGAGGCCGCGCTGGAGGGCATCGGCTCGCGCATCGTCTTCCTGATCGACTGGAACCGTGCGCGCAAGCGCCTGCGCGCCTTCGTCGACAAGCAAGCCGCGATCACGGTGCTGGCCGACGCCGCCAGGCTCGACGTCGGCCACCGCGCCTGGCTGCAGGTGGGTGGCGAAGGGCTGATTTTCGCCGCGATGCAGGCCGTGGGCGAAGGTGCATTCCGCATCGGCGACCGGCTCGATGAAGTCATTGGGGCAGCCGATGCGCACAGCTTCCTGGTCGCGGTAATGCGGCTGGCGTGCGACGCGCTGCACCGTGGGCAACCGGTCGCGCTGGTGGCCGACGAGACGCGCATGCTGCTGGCGCGGCATGTGCGCCAGCGCAGCAGCGAATTCGACCTGCTGGCCGAACATGCCGCCTACTGCGAGACGCTGGCTCAAGCGATCGGCGACGCGCTGGCGCACGGCGCAGAGCGTTCGGCCAAGGCGGCAGCCGAACTCTCGGCGCGCGCCAAGACATGGGAGCGCAGGGCAGACGAGCTGGTGATGCAGGCACGAGAGAAGGCTGAACGCCAGCCCCGCTGGCGGCCCGTGGCCTTGCTGGTGGCGCAGTCCGACGACGTGGCCGATGCACTCGAAGAAGCGGCCTTCCTCATCAGCCTGATCGCCGACGGCCACCTCAAGGGCTGGAACGACGAGGTTCGCAAGGTGCTCGGGCGCCTGGCCACCAGCGTGCGGCAGGCGACACAAGATCAGGTCAAGGCACTCGCGATCGCACGCACGCTGGGTGCCGGCAGCGAGGCGGCCGACAACGACGCGTTCCTCAGGGCGACATGGCGGGTCGTGCAGGCCGAGCAGGCATGTGACGCGCTGCTGCGCGACGCGCGGCGCGAGATGCTTGCGGCCATCCAGGACGCACCCTCGCTGATGCTGGCCAACGACCTGGCATGCACGCTGGAACTGGCATCCGACCGATTGCTGGTTGCCGCTTACGCGCTGCGCGACCTGGTGTTCGGCACCGCCGGGGTGCGCGAATGAAGTCGCAAGCCGTCCATCTCGGCAAGCACCGCCAAGCCTTGGACCATCCCTTCCCAAAGGGCCCGGAAGTTGCGCCCTCAAGCAGGCCGACGGTTGCGCTAGAGCAGTCGCCAGTGCTTCCACCCGAGGTCTACCTGATCGGATGCGGCCACGACACCACCCATACGGCTCAGGGGTCGGCACAGCGCATGGGCTTCAAGGCCTGGAACCTGTTGCGCATGGCCGGCCTGTCCCTGCCCGTGCCCCCAGCCTTCGTGCTCGGCACCCACTACTGCGTGGACCCCGCAGCACGCGCCATGAGCGCCCACCCCGATGTGTGGCGAGCGGGGCTGCAGGCGCTCGAACAGGCGACCGGCCTGACCCTGGGAGATGCCCGCCGGCCGCTGCTGCTTTCGGTGCGCTCCGGCGCGCCGGTCTCGATGCCAGGGATGATGGAAACGCTGCTGAACATCGGGCTTTGCGACCATACCGTCGAAGGCCTGTTGCGCCAGACCGGCAACCCCCGCCTGGTTTGGGATGCCTACCGCCGCCTCGTCGCCAGCTACGGCGAGGTGGTGGCGGGGCTGCCGGCACTGTGCTTCGAGGAAGTCGCCGCGGCGCTGCTGCAAGGGCGGGACGAACGCTTGCTTGACTTTGCAGATCTGCGCTGGCTGACCCAGCGCTTTCTGCAGGTCTATGCCGAGCATGCCGGACACCCCTTCCCTCAACAGCCGACGGCGCAACTCGCTGGCGCCATCGAGGCGGTGTTCAGCTCCTGGCAGTCCGCCAAAGCGCAGGCGTACCGGCGCCTGAATCACCTCGACGATGCCATCGGCACCGCGGTGACGGTTCAATGCATGGTGTTTGGCAACGCCGGTGGCCGGTCGGGCGCAGGCGTCGGCTTCACGCGCGACCCTGGCAGTGGCGCACCAAACCTGTGGGTGGACTTCCTGTTCGACGCGCAGGGGGAGGACGTGGTGTCAGGGCGCCGCAGCGCACACGGACACGACGAGCTGGCAACCGTCCTGCCGGAGGTCTGGCAGGCACTCAACGATGCGACACAACAGCTTGAGCATGCCTTTGGCGACATGCAGGACTTCGAGTTCACCGTGCAGGACAGCCGCCTCTTCATGCTCCAGACGCGCGCCGGCAAGCGAACGCCACAAGCCGCAGCGCGCATTGCACTCGACTTGCTCGACACGGGGCTGATCGAACCCGATGTGGCGCTCGCCCGCACGGCAGGGCTGGATCGCCAGGCGCTGGCGCAAACGCACGTGGTGGCATGCGACGGCACCCCCTTGCGGCCTTTGGGGCACGCCGCCAGCGCCAGCAGCGGTGTGGCGGTCGGCGAGATCGCGCTGGATGCGGCGCGGGCCCTGGCCCGTCACGAAACAGGCATCCCTGTCGTGCTGGTGCGCCGTGACGCGGACACCGCCGACATCGCGGCGCTCGAATCAGCCACCGGCCTGCTCACGCAACGAGGCGCCCGCACATCGCATGCGGCCGTGGTCGCCCGGCAACTGGGCAAGGTGTGCCTGGTCGGCTGCAGCGAACTGCAGATCGACGAGACCGCGCGCACGGCGAAGGTCGGCGACCAGATTCTGCACGAGGGAGACCTGCTCACCCTCGATGGAAACGACGGAACCTTCTATGCCGGCAAGTCGCAGGTTGAGGTCACCTTTCCCGAAGCACTGCTCGCACGTCTGGGTGCATTGCGGCGAGGAAGTCAAATCGGCTGAAAAGCAAGACCGGGTGCCGTATCAAACGGCTGCGACGACGAAGGACCGCCAGCGGCTTTCGAAGGTGACAGCCTGTTCGGGATGCAGGGGCCCCACCTGCAATGGCCCGCCAGCGGGCCCCAGGAACTGGAAACTCATTCCCTCTTGCTGCAGATAGGCCAGCAAGAAATTGCGCAAGGGGTCCCCCTCGCTGATGTGCACTTCATACGACCAGCGGTCGCCCTCGGCCCGGGTCAGGATGCGCATCACGGTGCCCCTATGTTGCATTGCAGCAATGATGCACGATGCTCACTCCCTTCCGGCGGAAAGGACTATTCTGAATCGACGGTGCCGCTTTGGCCTGACCTCCGGTCTCGCCTCACCGCCGGATGTCTCGTTTGCGGGCAAGTTGTCTCTGAGACAGCCACCTGGCATTCCCATTCAGCACTGGCACCGTTCTCCTCACGCAGGATCGGTCATTTCCAGCTTGAACTGCGCCACTGTTTCGACAAGTTGTCCCGCCTGGCTTTTGAGGCTGCACGCGGCTGCCGCCATCTCCTCTACGAGCGCAGCGTTCTGCTGGGTACCAAGATCCATTTGCACCACAGCTTGATTGACCTGCAAGACCCCCGCACTCTGCTCCGTACTGGCGGCACTGATCTCGCTCATGATGTCCGTGACCCGCCGGACGCTCGTGACGAGTTCGGCCATGGTGCTGCCCGCCTGGCCGACGAGCTTGTTGCCTTCCTCGACGCGACCGACGCTCTCACCGATCAGGCTCTTGATCTCGCGGGCGGCCTCGGCAGATCGGCCCGCAAGGCTGCGCACCTCCGCAGCCACGACGGCAAATCCGCGACCTTGCTCACCCGCCCTCGCGGCCTCCACCGCTGCGTTCAGCGCCAGGATATTGGTCTGGAACGCGATGGAGTCAATCACACCAATGATGTCGACGATGCGCCTGCTCGCTCCATTGATGCCATTCATCGTCTCCACCACTTGCGCGACGACGCTGCCGCCGCGCGCGGCCGTCTCGGAAGCATTCAGTGCGAGCAGATTGGCCTGGCGCGCGTTGTCGGAGTTCTGCTGCACTGCGGCGCTGAGCTGCTCCATTGACGCCGCAGTCTCCTCCAGTGCGGCCGCCTGCTGCTCGGTACGAGCGGAGAGATCTTGGTTGCCCTGCGCAATCTCCGCACTGGCGGTGGCCACGCCCTCGGAGCCCGCGTGGACCTTGCCAACCAGGCTGCGCAGGCTGTCCTGCATCGACTTGATTGCGTGCATGAGGCTGGCGCCATCGCCCGCCTTGAGGCTGACGTCGACGGTCAGGTCACCTTGCGCAATGCGCCGCGCGACGCCGGCGGCATCGTCCGGCTCGCCACCCATCTGCCGCAGCAAGCTGCGGGTGATGACCAGGCTGACCGCCATCAGCACGGCCGCCAACAACGCCGCGCCCATCAGTGCGCCAACAATGCGCCGCTGGACCACCGAGTCCACGCTGTCGACGTAAACGCCGGATCCGATCACCCAGTTCCACGGGGTGAAGGCCTTGATGTAAGTGACCTTGGGCATCGGGGCATCACTGCCGGGCTTTGGCCACATGTAGCTGACGAAGCCCTCGGCCTTCTCCTTCGCGATCTTGTTCATCTCCACCGTGAGCAGCTTGCCGTTCGGATCCTTGAGCCCCGAAACATCGGTTCCATCGAGCGAGGGATTGGTGGGGTGCATCACCATCCGGAGCTGGGTGTCCTGGATGAAGAAGTACTGATTGCCGCTGTAGCGCAGGCTCTTGATGTCTTCGGCAACTCGGCGCTTCGCCTCGGCCTCGCTCATCGCGCCTTTGGCCGCCTGGTCCCGATAGTGCGCGAGCAGCCCGTAGGCGGTCTCCACGGCTTGCTTCACGCCGAGTTGGCGTTCCTCCATGATCAGGCTGCGCTCGGTGAAGAGGAATGTCGCGACGAGCAACGCAATGCCGAGCAACGCACTGCCGATCAACAATCCGAGCCGCTTGGAGATGGTGAGTTTCGACATGTTCAGATTCCAACAAATTTGATGACAACAGCGTGGGAGGATGGCTGGACGAGCTTGATCGGTTCAGGTCACCGTGTGTGGGGCCGTGCGTGAGCCGGGATCGCTCTCTGCGTTCTAGAGAACACGGTGGAGTCGATTTGCAGCCATGCCGATTGAAGTGCGGTGGTCTCACCCGCTATCGACCAGGAATCCGATTGGCATGAGGGAGCACAGCCGCAGACAAAGCGGTTTGGCTTCAGAGCTGGCGCGAAATGACGCGTCGGCGACTGGCCGCCTCATCCGAGCGCCCGATCGGCGCGCTGGCGCGAAAAGACTAGGCGCGCAGCCTGCGAGGCGGCGTCGACTGCCGGTGGATCTCCGCTACCGAGGACAGGTCGGTCGGCCAGGGCGCCCGTCCTTCGCGCATGGCCGCCGGTACTGCACCGAACCAGCGTCGAAAGGCCCGACTCAAGTTGTTGCCGTCGTGATAGCCGAGCTCTCTGGCAATCTGTTCCAGCGTGGCATCGGTGTGTCGCACATGCCAAAGGGCCTGGCATCTGCGCACGCGGTCGAGCAATGCCTGGAAGCTGGTGCCCTCGTCCTTGAGACGTCGATTCAGCGTACGAGGCGAAACGCCGAGGGAGGCGGCCACTTCAGCCAGCGACCACGCATCGGCGCCCAGCAGTTGCAACAGGTTCTCGACGCGGGCCACGGCGGTATATCGCGCTATCTCAATTCGCTCCTGCTGTTCGCATTCGCGCCATGCAGATGCAAACGCAGCAGGCGCCGCGGTCGGACAGGGGGCGTCCAGCAAGGCGTTGGGCAACCAATAGGCCATGCGTCCTGTGCCAAAGCGTACCTTCCCTGCAAGTGCGTCGTAGGCACGCCGCCACGCCGGCGCAGCCCATGGGACCTCGAGAACGGCCTCCCGTTGCCTCTGCCCGGACACAGCGGCCATCACAGAGCTGAACGACGCGGCCACATGGTCGAGCACAAACGCCCGCACGTCGCCGAGTGAAATGCTGGGCTCGAAGACCAGCCACGTCCCGTCCGCTGTGACTTGCTGCACAAGTTGCACAGCACCGGAACGAAACGGCATGAAGCGAACCAGCACGTCGAGGGTCTGACGCAAATTTGCGCTCGTCGAGAGGGCATACCCGATCGCGCCGTGCGACGCCATCTGCACCTGCGCACCGGTCTCAAGGGCAAATGTCGGCCGCCCCGCTGCACGTTGGGCGCCGACGATGATGCTGCGAACGATGCGCAGCGGCAGCATCTCCTCCGCACGCGCGAGCACTGGCCCACTGATGCCCGCGGCAGACAGCAAAGCGTCCACGTCCTTGCCTTCCGCCCTCAGGGCAGCACAAAGCATGCGAACGTATGCCGGATGGACGCAAGGTCTCAGATCGGCCTGCTCACGAACGAGGATTGGAAGGGTCATCTGCAGGTCGCTTGCGTGAGAATTGCCAACTCCTGCTGCTGCTGGAGTTCGTGCGGACCACGGAATCTACGCACCTTGCCCGTCGGCCAGTCGCGATGAGATGCCAGTGCGCAGCGCTTCATGATCCGCTTGCGGGGGCGGAAACGATTGACCATTCGCATCGGAACGCAGCAATGATCAAGATCGCTGCACGAGGTCGCTCTGCTTGCGACGTTGCTTCTGGGCGTACATCAATGCGTCCGCGCGGCGCAGCAGATCATCCGCTGTCGCGCCATCGTCGGGGAACTGCGCCACCCCAGCCGAGGCTCGCACACCGATGCTCACTCCACCGAAGCTGACCGGTTCCGCGATCTTTTCAACCAGGCGGGCCGCGACATTTCGTGCCACCCCTTGGCTGGAGACGCCTTCCAGCAGCACCACGAATTCATCCCCTGCCAATCGCGCTGCGATGTCCGAACTGCCAACGCCGTGAGTCAGCCGTTGTCCCACCGCCTTCAGGATGGCATCGCCAGCGGCGTGACCATAGGTGTCATTGATGGCCTTGAAGCCATCGAGGTCGATGAACACGACAGCGAAGGGAGTCGGCAGCGTCGGCGAGTGGCGGGCGATCCACTCCGGCATCACGCTCAGCACACGACGCCGGTTCGCGATGCCGGTCATCGGATCGTGAAGGACCTCGTGGCGCAGGGCGCTCGCCAGGGCATCCACTGAGAGGTTCTTCAGGATGCCGACAAACAGCCGGTCCGCCCCACTCCGCAGACTGGCCACCTGCAGGAACAGCGGAAAACGCCGACCGTCCTTGGCCCGCCCCACAAGCTCCCGGCCCTGGCCGATGATGTGCTCCGTGCCCGTCGTGAGATAGCGCCGCAGATGGCCGTCGTGCTGACTCGCATCCGCGCCCTCCATCAGCACCGACACGTTGCGGCCAACGACATCCATCGGGGTGTAGCCGAACATGTCCTGCGCGGCCTTGTTGAAACTCAGTATCACGCCAGTTTCGTCAATGCTGACAATGCCGTCGAAAGTGCAGTTCAGGATGCCGTTCAACTTGTCGCTGCGCAGCTTCTGCTGGATCAGCACCCGCAATCTTGATCGCACCGTCACGGGATCCGACACGAGCAGGAAGTCATCTGCGCCCAGTGCCAACGCTGTCTCGATATCGGCGCTCGTGCGGCAGCACGCGATCAGCGGCGTCCACATGCCGTTTGGCTTGCGCGCGGCGACGAAGGCCTTCACGAATCCCATCGACTGTGGCGTGAAGTCGAGGACCACGAGGGCCACGGCAGACGCACGCTGCAACAACTCGTCGTGAGCGCCCAGTCGCGCGACTTGCAAGTCAAGGCCCGTCTGGAGCAGGATTGCGTCGTCAAGCAAGGGCTGCGCGGGCTCGCAGATGTAGAGCACAGTAGATTCATGTGTTGGCTTCATTCGGCTTGGTGTTTTCCGGATCAAGGAAACTGTTCGAGGACATCGATGGGCGCGCAGACAGCGCCGATTGGAGAGGGCGTCCGCCCATGTGCATGAGGCGACACAGCGGGACCTCTCCCGCGCCCTGATCGCAGGCTGCGCCGTGGTGTCCACCCGAGCGGTACTTCGCGCCCGCTCCCGTATCGTTCAGCGTCGCGACACATCGACGCGAGTCCATGACCGTCAAGGACACGGCGCATCATCGGTCCGATCACCAGCCATGCGCGCAGGCGCTGACGGAGCAGTCCCGCCCACAGCGTCCGCCAAGCCCGGTTTCGAAGCGCCACGGGATGGGAAGGGCTCGATGGGTGGCGTAGCGGCTTCCTCTTCGGAGACCGCACGTCGCAACGCTGACTCAGCCGGCCGCAGCAGCATCGAAAAGCAGGTTCCAATTCCGGGCGTACTGGACACGCCGACATGACCGCCGGCCTGATGCACCAAGCTGTGGACCATCGCCAAGCCCAGGCCGGTGCCCTTCCCCACTTCCTTGGTGGTGAAGAACGGATCGAAGACGCGTGCCATCAACGCCGGAGGAATACCGGCACCGTTGTCGCGTACCCGCAGCGCCACATGTGGGCCGTGCACACGCTGACCACAGCTTGTGCACTCGAAGTCCGCCAGCGCAACTCGAGCGAGCTCGATGTCGATTTCGCCGACGCCGCCCACGGCGTCGCGCGCATTGATGACCAGATTCGTCAGCGCCTGATGCAGGTCAACCTCGGTGAAGTACGCGTCAGGCAGCGTCGGTTCAACGTGCAACGAAATCTTCGCCGTCGGCGGCAGGGTCGACGCGAGCATGCGAAGCACCTCCTCGACCACCGGGCGCAGGGTTCGCGACTGCGGCGCTTGGGCCGGCGCGGGCCGCGAGAACCGCATCAGACGCTCGATCAGGTCGCGCCCTCGTTCGCTGACGCGGGCAATTTCACGCAGGTAGGTCATCACCTTGCCCGACGGATCATCGATACGGCGCTCCAGTGCCAGCGTCGACAGTCCAAGAATGCCGGCCAGCATGTTGTTGAAATCGTGGGCGATGCCACCTGTCAGCTGGCCAAGGGCCTCCATCTTCTGAGCCTGCATCAGTTGGCGCTGGAGCCGCGCCTGCTCATGCTCGGCATTGCGCCGGTCGGTCAGGTCCTCGACGATCGACCAGATGCAGGGCTGGCCGTTGAATTCGATGCGAACGCCGTTGAGACGTACCGGCCGCAGTCCACCATCGCGGCACTTGTACTCTTTCTCGTAGGGCCCGTAGCGGCCGACAGACTGCAGGAGCTCGAGATTTCTCCGCTCGTCGCTCTCATGTTCGGATGGCGTCAGGTCCCAGTAGCTGAGAGCGTGCAGCGATTGGGCGTCATAACCGGTAAGCTCCATGAAGGAGTTGTTGAAGTCCAGGAAGTTGCCGTTGATGTCGGTCAGGGCGATGCCCAGCGGGGACATGTCGTACAGCTTGCGCAGCTTCTCTTCGCCGTGACGCAACGCAGCCTCCGAGCGCTTGTGCTCGGTCATGTCGCGCAAGAAGCCGACGAAGCGGCGTCCTCCGAGATCCGGCATTTCACCGACGCGGACATGGACGGACACCAGGCTCCCGTCCTTGCGCAGCGCCTGGACCTCCCGACCGGCAGCGGTCATTCCCCGCCGTCCGTGTCCGTACCCCTGCATGTAGCCCCCGTGAAGGCTTGCCATGGCCGGCGGCATCAGTTGGCCGAGCGTCATGCCCTCTAGCTCGTCCGGCGAGTAACCCAGCAACTCGTTCACACGCGGGTTTGCGCGCAGGATGCGTCCGATCTCGTCCGTCACGATGATCGCGTCCGGTGCGCTGTCGACGAGTCGACGCAGAGACTCTTCGCTGTGACGCCCCCGCTCTTCCGCCCGAGCGCGCTCGGTCAGATCATCTCCCACCCAGACGTGTCCCTTCAGCGCCCCCTGATCGTCGTGCACCGGGGTCGACCTTCTGTCGTCGATGTAGCAACCGCCGTCGTTGCGTCGCACCGGCAACTGCCCGCGCCAGGGCTGCGCTGATTGCATCGCGCGGTCAAGTGCGTCGTAACTCGGCCTTGCGCCCACCGCCTCCAGGACGCGCGTCGGCTGGCCCAGAAGTTCCTCGGCAGGGTAACCGGTGACACGGCACATCGCTGCATTCACCCAGCGGATTCGGCCGTCCACACCTGACACCAAGATGGGGCTCGCGACGGCCTGCAGCGCGTTCGCGAGTTCGCCAAGCCTCAGCAGCGGCTGGCGAAGCGTCTGTTGCAGCACCAGTCGATAGAGCACGATGACCGCAGCGAATTCGTAGAGGCTTCCGCAGAGGGCGAGGACACCATCTCCTGTGGCCTGGACCGCCACGGCCAGCTGACCGACGAGCGCCAGCCCCGCGGCGGTGCGCAGATAGGCTCGCGTCATCGACGGCTGCCGACCCTCCCGGTGCCAAGCCAGCATCGTGGCGGCCGCGAGCGCTGAGAGCGCCAGCTCCGCTCCCGGCCACGCCCGCAACAAGGAGAGACCACCGCCGACGCAGAGGACCGTCAAAAATGTGAGCAGGCGCTGATAGCGAGCTGGATGTTTCGACGACGGCACCGTCAGCGCAGCGATGATGCCAAGAGCGACCAGCAGCGAAGCAGCCCCGCGCGATGCGTCGAGCAAACGCAGCAGTGCCGCCCCCAGCAGGAAGTCGGTCATCCAGAGCAAACCCGCGGGCCGTCGAGCCTTGTCCTGGCCCCACAGTATCGAAAACGCAAGAGCGGCTACGAGGGCAGTCGCCCCCGTCACATACGGCTGCAGCAATGCAGGAATGAGCCAGGAGGCGCGCGGGAGCGCGAGCACCCCGATCAGTGGCAGCACGGCCGCCGCGGTACCGAGGCCCGCCATCGCCAGCGGCGAGAGCGGTCGGCGCGTTCGGGGTAAAGCTGCCGTCACGGCGTCAATGCCCGTCGCAGCCGCGCACCGCGCGCAGCAGGGCCTGCGCATCGAAAGGTTTGCGAAAGAAGTGCTGCACGCCGATGGCGAGCGCACCCCGCTCGTCGATCACGTCGCAGTAACCCGTGCAAAGGATCACGCGCACCTGCGGCCTGAGCCTCAGCATCGCACTTGCCAGCACGTCACCGCTGAGCTTGGGCATGCGCTGGTCGGTAACGACGACATCGACGCGTCGGGGGTCGGCTTCATAGGCATGCAGCGCCGCCTGCGGATCGGCGAAAGTGGTGACCGCGAATCCATGTTCGTGCAGCAGTTCGCCAAGATACAAGGCGACGATCGGGTCGTCGTCCACGACCCACACACGGGTCGGCGGACCCGATTCAATTCGGATCGGCACGCCGACCCTCATCGGCGACGGCCCGAAAGCGCCATCCGCGATGCCGAACAGGACGCGCAAGCTGACGCTTCGCCGCGGCGCGGGGATCAGCCGATCAGCCGCGCGGCGCTGGGCGGAAGGGGGAAGTCGATTCATGCTCAATCTCCCTGGGATCGCTGCATCACGCGGTCTTCACGCCGGACAGCCCATCGACAACGCGTCGGAACAGGCTCTCTCCGAGGTCATCGTTCGCATCAGCATCGACGTTAAGCTGTTCCGGATGCCGTCGAACAAGCGCCACGAAGGCGGCCACGATGCGTGGATCGCGCCAACCGCGTGCCGCCTCGGACTCCAGGATCTCTAGCGCCCGCTCGGGAGGGAACGGCTCCTTGTACGGGCGCGCAAAGCGCAGCGCGTCATAGATGTCGACAACCTGGAAAACGCGCGCGAGCAGCGGGATCGCTTCACCTGCCAGGCCGTCCGGATAGCCGCTGCCATCCCATCGCTCGTGATGGTGACGCACGATCGGCACCGTCAGCCGCATGCTCTTGAGCCCGTCAACGAGGCTGGCACCGATGACCGTGTGCTGTCGCATCACCTTCCATTCGTCATCGTCCAATGCGCCCGCCTTCATGAGGATCGCGTCCGGGATGCCGAGCTTGCCGATGTCGTGCAATACGCCGCCACGCCGCAATGCCAGCAGCTCAGGCGCCGTCAGTCCCATCGCCTGGCCCAGCAACACGCTGTTACGCGACAGGCGAGAACAATGGTCGCCGGTGTTCTCGTCTTTGGCTTCGACCAACCGGGCGAGTGCGAACAGCAACGACTCGGCGCTGTCGAGCTGATCGGTTGCGCGCTTTCGTTGCGCCGCCGAGTCGACGCGTGCCTGGAGTTCGGCGGGCAGGTATGGCTTGCGAACGAAATCGTTGGCACCGGCCTGCAGGCTGGCCATCAGGTCATCCGATCCACCGCTGCCCGTGACGATCAGTACGGGCAGCAGCGTCAGTCCGAGGTCGCGGCGAATGCGGCGACAGACCTCATCGCCGCCAATGTCAGGCATGCTTTTGTCGAGCAGCACGATGTCGAAGTCTTGCTCGCGCAATCTTGCCAACGCAGCGGCGCCACTGCCAGCCACCGTGACGATATAACGTGGCGCTTCGAGGATCTCACCCACCATCAGGCATTGCAGGGGATCGTCGTCGACCGCGAGAACCCGGTACGGCAGCCGATCATGCGCACTCCAGGACACGTCCGTCACCGTCATCCGTCTGCTCCATTCGCGCCCGCACGATGGCGACGTCATGGCGACTCGGCCGGGCATGCGCCGATCATCACCCGCCGGTGATTTTTCGTCTGTCGGGACCTCGGCGAACCTCGTGTCGGCCGCCACGTCGCCCTGCTCGGGAAACGCTGTACGCAGTGTCAGCGAATCCTGAGTGTCACTCGCGTCAGTCGGTTGTCAGCCCGTGCCGAAGCGCGTACTTCAACAGCTCAGCGTTGTTGTTGAGATCCAGCTTCTGCATCAGACGCATCTTGTGCGTGCTGACGGTCTTCGGGCTCAGGTGCAGGCGGTCGGCGATCTCGCCCAGAGGAAGCCCACTGCTGATCATCTGGAGAATCTGAAGCTCACGTGGCGAGAGCTGCTGGCGGCGATCACTTTCGTCGACATTGGCGTTGAACACCACGGAATCGACGAGCGCCGGATCGATGAAACGCCCGCCCCCGAGCACTTTGCGCAGCGCGCAGAGGAGCGTGTCCGGATGGCAGTCTTTCGTGATGTAGCCCGCGGCGCCGGACTTCAGCGCACGCGCGACGATCTGACCCTCGTTGTGCATGGACAGCACCAGGATGGGCAAGTCGCTGCGCTGGACACGCAAGCGCTGAATCAGTTCGATGCCACTCAGACCCGGCATCGCCATGTCCATCAGGACCAGATCCGCGGGGACGCGGCGCAGCAGTGCCTGCAACTCCTCGCCCGTGGCCGCCTCACCGCTGACCCTCAGGGTGCTGACGCTCTCAATCAACTGGCGCAGGCCGCTGCGCACGAGGCCGTGGTCATCGGCGATGACGATGTTGTGCGGTTCCATCTAGGGCTCCTGCAGTTCACTCAAAGGCAATTCGACATCGATGGTGGTCCCGCTCCCAAGGCGACTTCGCAGACTCAGCCGAGCACCGATCTTCAGGGCCCGCTCGCGCATGCCGAGCAGACCGAAGCTGCCGCGTCTCTCCTGCGCCATGGCCGGATCGAAGCCCACGCCGTCATCGCGCACGGTCAGGTGCAGCGAGTCACCATCGGTGGCGATTCGGATGTCGACGCGTCGCGCGTGTGCATGCCGGGCCACGTTGGTGAGGGACTCCTGGACGACCCTGAAGAGCGCGGTCGAACGTGCATCGCTGATGACGACTTCCCGGCCGTCGAGCTGCACTTCGCAGGGCATCTCCCATCGCAGGCCGAAATCCTCGGCCAGCCACTCGATCGCGGCGACCAGCCCGAAGTCGAGGGCGGAAGGTCGCAGGTTGCTCGCGACGTGGCGCACCACGTCGAGCGTCCCGTCGACCATGACACTCATCCGTTCGGCCTGTGCGGCGAGCTCGAGATTGGCGGCGAAGCGTCGTCGGAGCAGCGACAATTCCATCTTCAACGCAGTCAGGGCCTGACCAAGCTCGTCGTGGACCTCCCGTGCGATATGGCGCCGCTCCTGTTCGATCAACTCCTCCTCGTTGGCGGACAGGGCCCGCAGACGCTGACGCGAGAGCACAAGTTCGTTCTCGACTCGCTTGCGCTCGGTAATGTCCTGAAGCACGCCCACCAAGCGGGGTGCCTCGCCGGCGCGGCGCTCGCCTTGCTGGTGCACGAAGCGCTCACCACCGTCGTCAAGCACCAGCCGGTAATCGATGGCCAGCGCGCCCCTCCCCAGCAGCGCCGTGCTCAGCGCCGAGTGAACCCTGTCGCGGTCCTCGGGATGCACGCGAGCCAACCAGTCGGCGCCGACGACGGGGCCCGAAGGACTCGCCGGCAGCCCCAGCATCTTCCGACCCTGCTCTGACAGAAGCACTTCATCATGCGCCGGGTCCCATTCCCAGTCAGCAAGCTGCGCAATGCGATGTGCATTCACCAGGCGCGCCTCGCTGGCTTGCAATGCCTGCTGGAAGCGGTGGCTGCGGTCGATGTCCAGCACCTGAACCACGAACTGGTGCTGTTCGTTCCCTGGAAAGCGCAACCGTGAAACGACCACCAGCACCCAGACCGAGCGGCCGTCACCGCGACGCCAGCGACGCTCGACATGGTGCTTGTCGATCTCGCCGGCACGCATGCGGCCGAGAGAAGCCAGATCTTCCGCCACCGGACCGGGCTCGCCGACGTCGACCAGCGTCATGCCCAGCAGCGCCGCTTCCTCACGACCAAGCAGCTCGCAGAGTGCCTGATTGACTCGCTCGAATCGGCCGGCTGCATCCCACACGGCCATGCCCAGTGCTGCGGAATCGAACAGGCTCTCGAAGAAGTTTTTCGCCGCAATGATCGCGGCCTCGGCGCGGAGCATCGTGGTGAGGTCTTCGTTGACCGCAATCGCGCCCTGGATAACGCCGTCGTCGTTCACCAGGGGCACCGCGGCGTTCATCAGCGTCCGCCGCGAACCGTCGGCTGTCTCGATCTCGATCAGTTCACCAATCGTGGCCTCGCCGGTGCGGATCGCCCGCATCATCGGATAGTCGTCCGGCGCAACCAGCTGGCCAGTCACGACGCGGCGCGCTCTGTGGCCGACCGGCCGGCCGTCGCACAGAGGGACGGGCCCGTGCCACAGCCGCTCGACGGCCGGGTTCATGGCAACCACTCGGCCGTCGGCATCAGCGATCCAGACCCCAACCGGCAAGGACTTCAGGACCAACTGCAGCAAGGCCTCATTGCGCTGCAATGCCTCACGTGCTCGCCGTTGCTCGCTCATGTCCTGCACGTTGACCACGTGAAAGCGCTGGCCATCAGCACTGCCAACGTCTGTGGCATCAATCAGGACGGGAAAGATGCTGCCGTCGCGCCGCATGTGCCACGACTCGAAACGGTGATGCCCTTGAGCGTGCGCTCGCTCGTCGTGTGCCGGCAGGTTTGCGCGCGACTGTGGGGCAACCACGTCGAGCACCGGCCGCTGCTTCAGCTCGTCGACGGTGTATCCATGCATGCTCGCGAACGCCGGGTTCATCAACTCCAGCCGCAGGCCGTCGTCGGAAACGGCCGCGACTCCCCAATTGGCATGGAAGAAGATGCGCTCCCAGCGAGCGAGCTCAGCACGCTGCGCCTGCTCACGCCGCAGGTCTCGGATGATGAGGACCGCGCACCGCACGCCCTCGAAATCGAAGCTTTCGACAAGTACTTCCACTGGAATGCCGTCGCCGGACGCGGTCAGCAAGATCGCCTCGCTCGTGCCGGGAAGGGCTTGCCACGGCACCTCACCGCGGGCGGCGGCAACCAGCCCGTTGACGGATTGCCCTTCCAGCTGCGCACCGCTGAAACCGGACAACACCTGAACTCCGGCATTGCTGGTGCGGATCCGGCCGTGCGCGTCGAGCGTGACAACACCACGAGGCAGATGTTCGAGCGTCGCCTGGATGTGTGCCTTCGCGTAGCGCAAGGACTGCAGTTGCGGAAACGCGCGCCGGTAGAGCAAACCCGCGCCGGTGGCGCCCAGCGCCAGCAACATCAGCAGCACCAAAGGCAAGCTGCCCATCAGGCGTCCGATCAGCGGAGCGAGCAGCATCTTCTGCGCCACACCGAGCCCGGTCACACCAACGGGTGCATAGCCGACCACGGCTGCGGCCAACGCCGGATCCCGCAGCAACAGCACCCCGTCCCCACCGTTCCAAGCACGCTGGATGGGCCAGGGTTGATCGTCGCTCCGCCGCGGAAGCGGCATCACGTGTCCCGACGGTCGCCCTCGCGACAGACACTGCGCACCGGCTGCGCCTGCGTCGGCGCACAACATCGCGTCGGCGCTCGTCCCGAAGAGTTCCTCTGACGGCATCTGCGCCTCGGCGTGAAAGGGCCGGATCTGGATCGCCAGCTTCTCATCCGCGCGTCCTGCGGTCGAGCGCTCGATCTGCAGAACGAGACCATTGGGGTCGAGGATGGACATGCCGGGTTGTCCGACAAGGTGCAGCTGCGGCCCGGCCACATCATGAAATGTCCCCTCGGTCAACGCCGGGGACCCCGGCACCACCAGCCGGATGCCCACCTGGCCCAGTGGGTCCAGCTGTTGGCGCAGTTCGCGCAGCCACTCCAGCCGCGCCGCCGCGTCTGCGCCGGCGCCCTCGGAGAACGGGAAGGCTGCCGCGCCACGGTCAGCCGCGGCGCTGACTCGCATGATCAGTTCGTTGAGGGCGAGTGCCTGACCCAGAGCGCTGCGATGCAGCATTGGCTTGGCAGATTCGACCGCGCTTGCCGTCACCAACCCCGCGATGAGCATCGCTGCCAAGCCGATGCCACCGAACAGCATCGCCAGATACGACGCGAAGATTTGGCGATCCTCACGGGCGTCATAGAAGGCACGGATGGCCGGCTGCCGGTAGACGCGCAACGTGGCCGCTAGCGCGAGCAAGGACATCACCAGCGTGGTCGGCCACGACAGCCCTGGATCGAGAGGCAACCAGTCGAGAAGCAGACGAGCCGGCAGGAGCGCACACAACGCGGCGCCGGAAATGATCCACAGTGGTGCCAACGTGCACTGCATCGCGACGGCTTCAATACCGCGCAGAGGCATGTGCAGGGGCAAGAGGGTTAGCGCGAGGCAGACAAGCCCGACTGCCAGCCCGATTCCGGTCAACGGCCCGAAGCGCCCACTGGCGGCCGCAGACGTGCCGCTCATGACATCTCTGAGGATGAGCCCAGAGACGAACACCAGTGCCAGGATCGTGGCTGCGCGAGCGATGGCCGCCATCCAGTTTGAGCGCCAGGCAAGCCCGGAGATGGCCGTGAGCACAAGGGCGAAAGCCAGCGCGCCGCGCAGTTCAGGTGCGGGCACAGTGGGCGCCCAGCGGGCGCCGAGCAGTGGCGCCCCGAGGCCATAAGTCGCCGCCAACAACGCGGCGGCCACGGCGGCAACCAGTTCCCAGCGCTCGGCAACACCGGTCACGTGCGGCGCGCCGCGCGCTCGGGCGAGTTGTTCGGGGGGCATGGATCCTGGCGCGCAGCGCATCGAGGGTTGATCGAGGGTTGCCGCGGCTCTGGCATCCATTCGCAAGCTCGGATGCCGGCTTAGCGGAGCAGCAGACATGACACGCCACACCAACAGTGGGCCACGAACTGCTCGCAACGCCCATCAGGGCATGCTGGTTCGGCGTGAGGAAATCCTGACGGACGGACTACTTTCCTAGTCTTTGAATCTAGGCCATGAGGAGATCAATGCCTTGATCGACAGCAAGAGAATATGGAGGTTCGCAGCCGCGGCTCTCGTCGGTTCGGCGTTGGCGACTTCCACTTGCCGGTGGAATAAGAAGCAATGTCGAGCAGGCCAGACCACCCAGACAGCCGGGCCCAGTCAGGGAGAAGGCAAGGCTTGCTCGGCGAGTAGCAGCCCGGCACTGGAAAACAGGCTGGTGCCGCGAGCGCCAAGGCTCCATGACAACCGGGGCCACGCGTGACGACTGCCCCTGCCGACACAAGCTACAGTGTTATGGCTGCATGCTCTGCCTACAAGAATGCTCAGCGAAACCCGGCTTGGTTTGCCTGCGGGGTTTCCTGTGGGGTTTTTGGAACGACGCAGACGAAATATGAAAGCACGACAGGCCCTTGGCTTCGCACTCGAAGTTCAGGTGCAGAAGGTTGACTGAGCGCCCGCGCAGGTAGGTGGCGGCGAATCAATCACTGTCGACACCGACTACTCACAGAAGGCTTGCGCCGTCCGCAACTCGGATGTCTGAACCAGCTTAAGGTGCTTATTTCCGAAGCGCCTTTTCCCCACTTTTTCCCCACCACCACGAAAAACGCCACCCGAAGGTGGCGTAAGTCGTTGATTTACCGGGTAAATCCTGGTGGGCGGTGCAGGGTTCGAACCTGCGACCCCTGCCGTGTGAAGGCAGTGCTCTACCGCTGAGCTAACCGCCCGAAAACTGAGGGCGCCTTGGTCAAAATCAGCAGCGATTTGCTTGATTTTTTGAAGGATCTTTTGTTCCCGGGAAGCCTTGCATTATGCCATGACTTTTCGCCAGATCGCAAGCCCTCCGGCGGATTTGTCGAGTTCCTTCAATACCGTCTCGTGGAGCAGCAGTTCGGCCTCGTCGGCCTCCAGCACCGGCAGCATGAAGCCTGAAAGGTCGATCTGCGCCACGGCCAAGCCGGGACCGCTGCCGCTGTCGGCGGAGTCGATCATCAGCGTGTTCTGGCCACGCGTGAGGCGGATGTAGACCTCGGCCAGCAGGCCCGCGTCCAGCAGCGCGCCGTGCAGCATGCGGTTGGAGTTGTCGACCTCCAGGCGTTTGCACAGGGCGTCCAGCGAGTTGCTCTTGCCGGGGAACATCTCGCGTGCCATGAACAGCGAGTCGGTGATGCGGCCGACATGCTCGGCAAAACGTGGGCGGCCGATGCGACGCAGTTCTTCGTCCAGGAAGCCGACGTCGAAGCTGGCGTTGTGGATGATGATTTCGGCGCCACCGACGAAGTCCATCAGGTCGTCGGCCACGGCGGCGAAGACCGGCTTGTCGGCCAGGAATTCGTCGGTCAGGCCGTGGATGCGGATCGCATCCTCGCTGCCCTTACGCTCAGGGTTCAGGTAGAAGTGCCGGTGCTCGCCGGTGAGGCGGCGGCCGACCATTTCGACACAGCCGACTTCGACGATGCGGTCACCGGTCTCGGGCGACAGGCCGGTGGTTTCTGTGTCCAGGAAGATCTGGCGCATGCGGGTTCTCTCGCTCTTTGGTTCGCGCAGCTCAGCCGAGTTCGGCCAGCCGCTTCTTGATGTCTTCGACGTTCTGCGGGTTCGGATTCACCGAGCCCAGGTAGCGCTTGTACGCTGCCCTGGCCTGCGTGGTGTCGCCCTTGCCCTGCAGTGCCACGCCAACGCGGTAGTCGATCGGGAAATTCTCATGGCCAGGCAGTGACTCGGCCAGCTTCAGCTCGGCCAGCGCCGCATCCCACTGCTGCAACTCGGACAGGGCCCGCGCCAGGCTGTAGTGCGGGCCAGGTTGCTCGGGCCGTTCGTGCACCATGCGCTCGAACAGCTCGCGCGCCTTGGCCGCCT
Source organism: Ideonella azotifigens (assembly GCF_006519715.1). Lineage (GTDB taxonomy): Bacteria > Pseudomonadota > Gammaproteobacteria > Burkholderiales > Burkholderiaceae_C > Ideonella > Ideonella azotifigens. The sequence continues at coordinate 542 of NZ_VIDT01000011.1, read as the reverse complement.
GCCTGTCCTGCAGCAGGGCCAGCCCCAGCGCATTCCACTGCCCTCGCAGCTCGACTGCCAGCTCCAGGTCACCGCCCGGCTGCACCGAGGCGAGCAGGCGCTCGGCATCGGCCAGCTTCGTGCGGTACAGCTGCACCATGGCGGTCAACAGCTTGCCGTATTCGGCGGCCCGTGCGCTCTCGGCCTGTGCGATCTCGCTGGCCTTGGCGACGCTGCCGCCAACAATGCCGGGCACCATCAGGTAGTACTGAACCAGCCCGGCGCGGGCCGGCGCGAAGGCCGGGTCCAGTTCCAGCGCCTTGGCGAATTCGTCGCGCACCTTGCCGACGCCAAACGCGGCTTTCATGATGCCCTGGGCCAGGATGTTGATGGCCGTGACCGCGCCCACGCCGTAGTGGCATGCGGCCACCTGCGGCGTCTTCTGCACGCAGGCCTCGAACTTCGCCAGAGCGGCATCGCGGCGGGCGGCGGCGTCGGGCACATTGCGGCCGACCACGCTCTCCAGGTAGGCCAGCCAGGCCGGGCCGTCATCCGGGTGCGCC
>NZ_VIDT01001099.1 GCF_006519715.1 Ideonella azotifigens | reverse complement strand
GTTCTTCTTCCAGACGCCCAAAGATGGACGGATCGCCACCCTTGAGCTGGGCGACGACGGCGCCGCTCGCGGCGTGCTGCACCAGCAAGGCGTTGATGCGCGCCTGGGCGGTGGCGGCGGTGAAGCCGCGCTTGCCCACGTCCAGCCACAGGGCTTGTGGCGCGAAGTCGCGCAGCGACGGGTCGGTCAAGGCGTCGAACAGCACGACCTGCGCCTGGCCCAGCGCCCGGGCACCGCGCAGCGTGATCAGGTCAGCCGAACCAGGGCCGGCACCGATGAAGATGACGCGGCCTGGTGTTGCGGGGTTGGCAGGCAGGGACATGCGCGGGTTCAGGCTTCGGCCGTCTCGGCTTCAGGTCGAACGTGCAGGCCGCATTCCTTGGCCTTCTCGTCTTCCCACCACCAGCGGCCAGCGCGGAATTCCTCGCCTACGGCGATGGCGCGGGTGCAGGGCGCGCAGCCGATGCTGGGCATGAACTGGTCGTGCAGCGCGTTGTACGGCACGTTGTTCTGCTCGATGTAGTGCCAGATGTCGGCCCAGGTCCAGTCGACCAGCGGGTTGTACTTGGTGCGGCCGTTGGCCTCGACTTCGCTGGCGGGCATCTCGCCACGGTTTTGCGACTGCTCGCGGCGCAGGCCGGTGACCCAGGCGCTGCGGCCTTCCAGCATGCGGCCCAGCGGCTCCAGCTTGCGAACAAAGCAGCAGCCCTTGCGCAGCTCCAGGCTTTCGTACATGGCCTTTTCGCCGTTCTTGCGCACGAACTGCACCACCGCTTCGTTGCGCGGCTCGTAGACCTCGACCGGCAGCTGATAGCGCTGCTCGATCTGCGGAATCAGCGCCAGCGTCTGGGCGTGCAGCGCGCCGGTCTGCAGCGTGCCGATGGCAATGGGCAGCTTGTGGCGGGCGATCAGGTCGGTCAGCACCATGTCTTCGGCGCCCAGGCTGTTGGCCAGCACGACGCTGCCGGGGTGCTGCTCGGCGGCTTCGCGCAGCCAGGCGACCGTGGCCGCCACGCGCGCTTCGAAGCCGGCCGTGTGGCGTGCATACAGCGCAATCGCGCTGGACGCGGCGCTGGCCCAGGGCAGGGCGGAGGTTTCTCCTGCGTCGGGCGCGGGCAGGACGGAGATGTTGTCGGCGCTCATGCAGCAAGCCTTGCAAACAGCGGGCGGGTCTGCGAGACATCACCCTGGTAGTTCTCGGTGACCAGCGTCAGCGCGCGGCGGGCGCTTTCTTCGCGCTGGTC
>NZ_VIDT01001098.1 GCF_006519715.1 Ideonella azotifigens | reverse complement strand
GGGGCCGACGATTACCTGACCAAGCCCTTCTCGGCCCGCGAGCTGCTGGCCCGCGTCAAGGCCCACCTGGCGCTGGCCCGCATGCGGCGCGAGGCCGACCAGATGCACCAGGCCGCGCTGGAGCGCGAAGCGGCACTGGCCCAGGCCCGCGTGCTGCAAGCCAGCGAACAACGCCTGCACCTGGCGCTGGAAGCCGGCCAGATGGGGCTGTGGGAATGGAACATCGACACCCAACTGTCGATCTGGAACCCGCAGATGTACCAGCTGCTGGGCCTGCCACCGGGCGAAGGACCTGTTCCCACCGACTGTTTCTTCCGCCTCGTCCACCCGGATGACCGGGGCCGGCTGCAACTGCGGCTGAAGCCCTTGTTCGAGCCTCAGCCCGAGGTACCCACCAGCCCCTGGCAAGACGAATTCCGCATCGTCCGCCATGACGGCCAGACGCGCTGGCTGGCCGGCCAGGGGCAGCTCTACCGGCATGCGGACGGCCGCCCGGCCCGCATGATCGGCATCAATCACGACATCACCGAGCACCGGGCGCTGGTCGCCGAGCTGCAGGACCACCGGCACCGGCTGCAGCAGATGGTCGACACGCGCACCCAGGCGCTGGCGCAGGCCGTTGGCGAGCTGGCCACCGCGCGCGACCGCGCCGAGGCCGCAAACCGCTCGAAGAGCGAGTTCCTGGCGAACATGAGCCACGAGATCCGCACGCCGCTGAACGCCATCGTCGGGCTGACCCACCTGGTGCAGCGCGAGGCCCAGGAACCCGCCCAGCGCGACCGGCTGGGCAAGATCGCGCACTCGGCGCAGCACCTGCTGCAGGTCATCAACGACATCCTCGACCTCTCCAAGATCGAGGCCAACCGCCTGCAGCTCGAAGACATCGAGTTCTCGCTGGACGCGGTGCTGAGCCGCAGCTTCGAGATGGTGGCCGACCATGCGCAGGCCAAGGGCCTGGAGCTGATCGTCGACACCGATCACCTGCCCGACCGGCTGGTCGGCGACCCGACGCGCTTTTCGCAGGCGCTGCTGAACCTGGTCGGCAACGCAGTGAAGTTCACCGCGCAGGGCTTTGTTCGCCTGGGCGGCGAAGTACTGGCCCGCAAAGGCGACCACGCGTTGATGAAGTTCAGCGTGCGGGACACCGGCATCGGCATTGCGCCGGAGCGCATCGGCGCGCTGTTCCTCGCCTTCGAGCAGGCCGACAGTTCGACCACCCGCCGGCACGGCGGCACCGGCCTGGGCC
>NZ_VIDT01001097.1 GCF_006519715.1 Ideonella azotifigens | reverse complement strand
GCTGCGCGCCCAGCGGCGGCAGCAGACCTCGGCCAGGTTGAAGAAGGCCGGCACCTGCCAGCGGAAGCCGGCATGCAGCGCGGCGTGGCCATCGAACACCGCGGTGGGTGACGATGACGGCAGATCCTGAAGTTTCATGGCGCCAGCCTAGGGCCAGCGCCCGCGGGCCGCCAGAGGGAAGGCCCGAAGCGCCGCAGTCTTCAGGCCGGTGCAGCAAAGGCCTGCAGCGCGTCCCCGCTCAGGCGGCACAAGCGCCAGTCCGGCAGCAGCGAAGCGCCCATCTTTTCGTAGAACGCAATCGCATTGGTGTTCCAGTCCAGCACGCACCATTCGAAGCGGCCGTAGCCGCGCGCCACCGCCAGCGCGCCGAGCTGCTTCAGCAGGCGCTTGCCCAGGCCGTTGCCGCGCTGCGCGGGCTGCACGTACAGGTCTTCCAGGTAAAGGCTGGGCTTGCACTTGAAGGTCGAGAAGGTGGTGAAGAACAGCGCGAAGCCCACCAGTGTGTCGCCCTGCTGCGCCACCAGGCATTCGGCCGAAGGCCGCTCGGCGAACAGGTGCCGGCCCAGCGCCTCGGGCGTGGCTTCGAACAGGTGGGTCAGGCTCTCGAACTCGGCCAGTTCGTGGATCAGGCCGACCACGGCCGGCAGATCGCGCGGCTCGGCAGCGCGGATCAGGGGAAGGGCATCGGGCAAGGTGTTCATTGCAGGATTCTCGCGCCAGCCCGCCCAGCGCTGGCCGGTTGGTGACCGCACTGTCACGGCAAACCCCCTACATTCCTGCCATGACCGCTGCCTACGTCCCCCACCGCCTGGCCCACTCGCGCTACACCACCGTGCGAGGCCTGCGCCACCATGTGCTGGCCTGGGGCGACCCTGGCTTGATCACGCCCGAGCGGCCGGCGCTGGTGATGGGCCATGGCTACATGGACGTGGGCGCCTCGTTCCAGTTCGTGGTGGACGCGCTGGCCGCGCTCGAAGGCCCCACGCGCTACATCCTCGCGCACGACTGGCGCGGCTTCGGCCGCACCGACACGCCCGCCAGCGATAGCTACTGGTTCCCCGACTACCTGGGCGACCTGGACGCCTTGCTCGCGGCCAGCGAGCTGGGCCTGAGCGCGGACGTGCCGGTCGACCTGCTGGGCCACAGCATGGGCGGCAACATCGTGATGAGCTACGCCGGCCTGCGCCCCACGCGCATCCGCCGGCTGGTCAACCTCGAAGGCTTCGGCATGCCGCGCAGCTCGCCGCAGGACGCGCC
>NZ_VIDT01001096.1 GCF_006519715.1 Ideonella azotifigens | reverse complement strand
GCGCATAGAGCTTGTGGCCCGAGAAGGGCGCGTAGTCGATGCGGCGCTCGGCCAGGCGCAGCGGCAGCTTGCCCAGCGCCTGCACGCCGTCCACCATCCAGAAGGCGCGGCTGCCGGCGGCCTGCAGCGTGGCGGCAATGCCGTCCAGGTCGCTGATCACACCGGTCTCGTTGTTCGCGGCCATGGTGCAGACCAGGCCGGCATCCGCCGCATGTTCGGCCAGCCAGGCCAGGTCGTGCAGCCCGTCGGTGCCCACCGGAATCGCCTGCACCTGCAGGCCCAGGCCGAGCAGCCGGTTCCAGTGTTTCAGCGCCTCGGGCACGGCCTTGTGTTCGGTGGCGCCGTACAGCAGCAGGCTGCCGATGGCTTCGCCGCGCTCGCGGCGTTCGCGCAGCGCGCCCAGGCTGGACAGCACGGCGGTCTGGATGCCTTCGGTCGCGCCGCTGGTGAACAGCAGCTGGCCGTCACCCGCGCCGAGCAGGCGGCGGGCCAGCGCACGCACGCCGTCGATCAGGGACTTGGCCTTCAGGCCGGTGCTGTGGATGGAGCTGGGGTTGCCGTAGTCGTCGACCATCGCCTGGATGGCGGCATGGCGGGCTTGGGCCAGCACCGGCGTGGTGGCATTGGCGTCGAGGTAGATGTCCATGGCGGCAGGCCTCGGGATCGCCGGCGGCCCTCAGGAAAACGCAGATGGGGGCAATGGTAGTGGCTGTCCCTGCCCGTGCCTTGCGTGAATCCCGCATGGTGGGCCGCGGTTTGTGCAGGCCTGACGGTTTTTCAGCCGAGGGGCGGCCCGGCATCGTCGGCGGCGTGCGTGTCGATCAGCACCGCGCGGTTGCGGCCCTGGCGCTTGGCTTCGTAAAGCGCCAGGTCGGCCTGGTTCAGCGCGCTGTCCACCGTGTGCAGTTCGGGGCGGATGAGTGCTGCGCCCAGGCTGATGCGGCAGGGCAGCTGGCGCTCGCCAAGCTTCAGCGGATGTTCATCGAACAGCAGCGGCAGGCGCTGGGCCAGGCTGGCCGCGTGTTCCGGCCCGTCGAGCACGACGGCGAATTCGTCGCCGCCGACGCGGGCGAAGATGTCGTCTGCCCGCAGCGTGGCGCGGACCAGCTGCGTCAGGTGGCACAGCATGGCATCGCCCGCGGCATGGCCGTGTTCGTCATTGACCTGTTTGAAGTGGTCCACGTCCAGCAGCAGCAGGGCCATGGGCTGGCCGCGCTGGCAGGCGTCGCGCAGGCGCTGGCCGGCCTGCTCGATGAAGCT
>NZ_VIDT01001095.1 GCF_006519715.1 Ideonella azotifigens | reverse complement strand
AGGGGGAGACGCGGTGGTGTATGGCGTGGTCGACGACATGTTGTTCGGCGTTGTGCTGCCTCGTTACGTGGAAACTGCAACAGGCGGTGCTGGCGGTGCTGCACAGGCCTCGCTGGGTGGCAGTGGTGGCCGTGCCAGCGCGCAATTGATGCAATCCGAAAACATCTCGGCCGTGCTGAGCGGAACGCTCAAGGCGCAAGGCGGTGAAGGGGGCCAAGGCGGCAGCTCGGCACAAGGCGGCGCGGGAGGCGCAGCAGAGGCCCTGGTCAATCTCGGCCCCTGGACCGGCGGCTCGGTGGATCTCAGCCTCAGCGCCATCGGAGGCCGCGCTGCTGGCAGCCAGTTGGGTGGGGGCGCCCGCGTTGTCGCAACCGCCTCCACCGGCATGCACACCGTCATCACCGGGCTCGCCGAAGGTGGCGCCGGCGCCTCGGCTGGCGCCAAAGGCACCGCGGATGCGAGCGTGCTGGCGGTCACCACGCAGTTCGATGGGCTTGCACGGGCCAGCAGCACGGCCCGGGGCAGCCAGGCGCGTGCGCAGGCCGAAACCGAGGGCCTGGGCGCAGCGGACCTGCTTTCTGACGCCTGGACCACGGCCAGGATCGGTCTGGCGACCGCCATCAGCCGGGTGACCGGCGACATCTCCCAGATTCCCAAAATCGAAAGCACCGCGGTGGCCGCAGCCGGTGGCAGCGTGCACAGCCAGGCTGCCAGCAGCTTCGACCCCGCGGCACCGTTTCGTTTTCCGGACCTGAGCAAGGGTGGCCTTGGGCTGCAGGCCTTTGCCTTCACCAATGGCGCGCCGGGCGCCAGTGCGCTGAGCACGGCCCTGAGCGGACGCCCAAATGTCTCGGCCGCCGTGAGCGGTGCCAGCGTGCTGGGCCTGGGATCGCTGGGTGCCAGCAATGGCGCGGGTGCATTCGGCAGCCGCAGCTACAGCGCCAGCGCCAGCGCCAGCTACAACTTCTCGCTGGCCAGCAACAGCAACCTCACGTTGGGCCTGCTGGGCATGACGGCCTACAACGGCGGCTTCACCAGCATGAACTTCAGCGTCGTCAGCGGTGCCACCACGCTGGTCAGCACCAGCTTCACGGCGCTGGCCTCGGCGCAGACCTACTTCACCGACCACCCACTCTCGCTGGGCACCTTCGTCGCGGGCGCCAACAACCTGGTGATCAGCTTCAGCCTGACGGCCGCGGCGGCCAAGGGCGCGGACATCGGCTACGTGCTGTCGTCCAAGCCCACCGGTTCGCTGAGCGCCG
>NZ_VIDT01001094.1 GCF_006519715.1 Ideonella azotifigens | reverse complement strand
GGTTCTTCACCCAACTCCGGGGAAGGCGGCGCGGATTTTGAGGAAGAAATAGGCGTCGTCGCGGAAGCCGTAGGCCATGCGTTTGATGACTTTGATCTTGTTGTTGATGCCCTCGATGAGGTTGGTGCCCAGAGGGAATCGGCAGTGGGCCAGGATGCCTGGCAGGTAGGGCTTGAGGTTGGCGGCAAAGCGCTTGAGCGGCTCGATGCGGCTGCGCCTGGCCTTGGCGTACCAACTCTTCCAGGCGCGTTCGGCGTAGCCGGGATGGCGATAGCGCCAGAGGTCCTTGAGCGCATCGCGCAGCACATGGACGACGAACAGCGCACGGTTGGCGGCCAGCAGTTCCTTGAGCTGGATGTCCTGCCCCGGCGCCAGTGAGTCGCGGTTCTTCAGCAGCAGCCAACGCGCGCCCTTGACGATGCGGCGAGCCGGCTTGTCGGCGCGCAACTCGTTGGCACGGTCCACGCGTACCCGGTCGATCACCTCGCGGCCGTACTTGGCCACCACATGGAACAGGTCAAAGACGATGGCGGCCTGCGGGCAGTGATGCTTGACCTCCAACTCGTAGCCCGCATTCATGTCCATGACTGCCGCACGCAGCCGCTTGCAACGCTGCGCCCCGAGCAACTCGAAGAACGGTCGCACATCGGCCCGTCCCCGACCGCGCCCCACCCACAGCACGCGCTTGCGCGTGGGCTCGACGATGACGGTGGCGTAGCGGTGGCCCTTCTGGATGGCGAACTCGTCCATGCCGATCACCTCCAGCCCATCCAGATCGGGTGGCCCGAGCTGACGCTCAAGGCTGGCGAAGTCCAGATCTTTGACCGTCTTCCAGTCCAGGCCGAAGAAACTGGCCACGTGTCTCACGGATGCCACCCGGCACAACTGCGCCACCGACTCGCCCAAGCGCCGTGTCACCCGGGCGTAGGGTGCCAGCCAGCTCAACCGCTCCAGCTTCGGACCACAGCGCGGACAGGACACGCGCACACGCGGCACGACCAGCTCGACACGGTGCTCGAAGATCGGCAGATCGCGGATCCGCCGCTCCTGCCAATCATGAACCGACCGGGTCGACTCACCACAGTGACTGCATTGGCGCAGCCATCCCTCGATGGCTTGCAACCGCAACACGCACCAGGACTGCTCGCCCCTGCGTTCCTGCCAGTCCTGAACAACCTCATACCCGGTCCAGCCTGAAAGCCGGGCCATAAGATGCGCCTGGGCCACGGTTGCCCTCCTGCCGTCTTGATGCTTGGTACCACCA
>NZ_VIDT01001093.1 GCF_006519715.1 Ideonella azotifigens | reverse complement strand
CCCGCTGGGCCATGCGGTACGAGGCCTGGCAGGCCGGCCACGACGCCCATCGCTCAGGCAAGCCGGACGCGCCGTCGTCAGGCCCGGAAGCAGGGCATGACACCCATCAGTGAGGTTCGCGCCGGTGTGGCCACTGCCTGTTTCGAGTTGCTTTACGAGTCGCTGCATGGCGGACGGGGCTTTTCCTTCCCTTGCAATGCGGGCGGCGAAGTCGAGATCGACCAGCTGAGCGACAACGGCAGGAGGTTCTACCTGGTGGCCAGGGCGCTGGTGGGCTCGGAATACGCGATACCGCGCGTCCGGCCCGTGCTGCCCAGGGATCCCAACGCATAGCGATGCGGCCCCCCGGCGTGTGCTGCCATACTGCCTGACCAGTCCGGCCCGGGTTGCCGCCCCGGCACCCGTCGGCACTGGCCCCTGCGGGAGGCGCCATGGCGAGCAGTCCAGATCCGAAGCAAAACCGCCTGCTCGCGGCCTTGCCTGCCGACGAATGGGCCAACTGGTTGCCCATGCTGGAGCCGGTGGAGTGGCCATTGGGCGAGGTGCTCTACGAGTCCGGCATGGGCATGACCCATGTCTACTTCCCCACCACCGCCATCGTTTCGCTGCTGTATGTGATGGAAGACGGCGACTCGGCCGAGATCGCCGTGGTGGGCAATGAAGGCATCGTCGGGATTTCGCTGTTCATGGGCGGCGAGACCACCACCAGCCGCTCGGTGGTGCAAAGCGCGGGGGCCGGTTTTCGCATGCGCGGCCCCTTGCTGAAGGCCGAATTCAGCCGCTCGGTCGCGGTCATGCACCTGCTGCTGCGCTACACCCAGGCGCTGATCACGCAGATGGCGCAGACGGCCGTCTGCAACCGCCACCATTCGCTGGACCAGCAGCTGTGCCGCTGGTTGCTGCTCAGCCTGGACCGCCTGCAGGGCAACGAGCTGGTGATGACGCAGGAGCTGATCGCCAACATGCTGGGCGTGCGCCGCGAGGGTGTGACCGAGGCGGCGGCCAACCTGCAGCGCGCCGGGCTCATCCAGTACCGCCGCGGCCACATCACCGTGCTGGACCGTCCCGGGCTGGAGCGGCGCACCTGCGAGTGTTATGCCGTGGTCCGGGCGGAGTACGAGCGCCTGCTGCCCAGGGGCGGCAGCAATGCCGCCAGCGGCAGCGGCCGCGAGCTCACGGCGTGCGATGGTGCTGCATGAAAAACCGCAGCATGGCCTCGGTGGCGTCCGGTCCGCGAGGGTCGGTGTAGGAGCCTGCCGGCCGG
>NZ_VIDT01001092.1 GCF_006519715.1 Ideonella azotifigens | reverse complement strand
CCGGCTACTCCGTGTTCGAGGAAGCCTTCACGCTGGGCTGGCAGGCGGGGCGGGGGTTGGTGACGGCCGCGCGCCTTGCGTCACCCCGGTGACGCATTGAAGAGAGGCGAGTGGTTCACGGAATCGCGCAGTGCGCAAGTCGGCTAAACGCAGCGGCATCCGCCAGCAGTAGGATGCGGGCGAGGTGCACATGGCGAAGCGCGGGTGGAGTCGTCGGCAGATCTGTGTGGCGGGTGCGGTGCTAGGCGCCGCCGTGTCGCCGCGGGTCCGCGCCGCTGGCAGGCAGCTTCGGGTGCTGGCATGGCCTGGCTACGCCGAACCGGAAGTGGTCGCAGCCTTCGAGCAGCGCAGCGGCGCCAGGGTCGAGGTGAGCGTGGTCGATTCCGATACCGTGCTGTGGCAGCGCCTGACCCACAACCACGCGCAGGACTTCGACGTCTTTGCCGCCAACACTGCCGAGCTGCAGCGCTACATCCGCCAGGAACTGGTGTTGCCGCTGGACACCAACGCGCTGCCCAACCGCCGCCGCCAGTTGCCGCGCTTTCGCGACGCCGCTTCGCTGCCCGGGCTGGTGCAGGGCGGCCGGCTCTACGGCGTGCCCTATGCCTATGCCGAGATGGGCCTGATCTATGACCGGGTGCGCGTGCTGGACCCGCCCAGCTCCATCACCGCGCTGTGGGACGAGCGCTACCAGGGCAGGGTGCTGGCCTACAACGACGGCTCGCACAACTTCTCGCTGGCCGCGCAGGCGCTGGGCCTGAAGACCCCGTTCCACCTCAGCGAGGCGCAGTGGCCCAGGGCGGTGGACAGGCTGATCGCGCTGCGCCGCAACGTGGCCGGGTTCTACACCCAGCCCGAGGAGTCCGTGGCCATGTTCAAGCGCCGCCAGGCCTGGCTGATGTTCGCCAATTACGGCAGCCAGCAGCTGCAGCTGGTGCGGCAGGCCGGGCTGGACGTGGGCTACGTCATTCCGAAGGAAGGCGCACTGGCCTGGCTGGATTGCTGGGCCGTGACCCGTGGCGCACGCGACCCGGCGCTGGCCCATGCCTGGATCGACCACCTGCTGGAGCCCGAACCGTCGCGCCTGCTGATGACGCGCCAGGGCCTGGGCTGCACCGTGCAGGCCTCGCCGGTGGAGCGGCCGGGCGACAAGCTGCTTTGGCTGGAGCCCGTGGAAAACGAGGAGCGCCGCAATGCCTTGTGGGCGCGCATCGTCTCGGGCGACCGGGCGTCCCGGGTGCTCGCCCCATGACGGCAGACCCGTCA
>NZ_VIDT01001091.1 GCF_006519715.1 Ideonella azotifigens | reverse complement strand
CGTACGGCGGCGCGCCGGCCAGCATCACCAGCGCCAGCGTCGAGGGCTCTGCGCGGAAGCTGGTCATCTCGCCGTCGGCATTGCGGGCCTGGGCGTCGAACGGATGGGCGCGCAGCAGGTCCAGTGCAGGCTGGATGTGGTCCATGCCGCTGCCGGGCAAGGCAGCGCAGTACGGGGAGCGGGCGCAGACCTGGTTGAACGCGTTGTTCATCGTCGGCGCGAAATACGGGTACCAGGGCGACTCGCCGCCGACCATGGGCACAGGGTAGGCCGAATCCAGCACGACGGAGCGCAGCAAGGACGGATGCCGGTAGGCGAAGACCTGGCTGAAGTAGGTGCCGTAGGAGTCGCCATAGAGGTCGACCGAGCTGCGCTCAAGCGCCGCCAGCACTGCGGCCAGGTCGTCTGCCGCGTAGGCGCTGCTGTAGAGCGGCGCGCTGGCGCCCAGCTGGCGGCCGCAGGCGGCGATGTCGGCAACGGTCGGCCCGCCGCTGCGGTGTTCGGTCTGCAGGCGCGGGCAGTCGACGGCTTGTGAGCCGCCGGTGCCGCGGTTGTCGACCAGCAGCAAATCCTTGCTGTCCATCAGCGGCCACAGCAGGCGCAGGTAGGCGCTGCGCGTGCCGCTGGACGGATAGCCAGGCCCGCCTTCGACGGCGACAAAGGTACCTGTGGCCGGCTGGTCCGCCAGGTGGCGGCGGTAGAGCTCGAAGCGGATGGCGATGGTGCCGGGCACCGTGCCGGTGGGGTCGAAGGGGCGGTCCAGCCGGCCACAGTAGGCGATCTCGTGGCAGCGTTCCAGTGTCAGGCTGCCGACCTGGATCTGGCTGGGCCCAACCGCCATGTCCGGCCAGGCAGGGACCGGTTTCGCGAGGCGCTGCGCAGCGCCCTGCGCAGCAGCGGTGACACAGGCAAGGGCCAGCAGCAGCAAAGGCCGGCAGGCGAACTTCAGGGACTCTTGCAGGCGCATGCGGAACCTTGTCACAACGGTGGGCAGCAGTATCCGCGCCAGCAAAAACGCGGCCACCCTCGCGTTAACCCATCCCCCTACTTTGCTCGCCGAAAGACCGGCAAGCGGGAGAGCGAGCGTGCAAGAATTTTTCGCATTGCGTCACCTTCCACGGGAGCGATCCATGGCCATGGTTTCTAGTCTGCGCATGCTGGCTCGCCTGAGCGCCAAGCTCGTCATCGGCGGCCTGCTGCAGGTCGCCAACGTCCAGGCCACCGAAGCGCCTGCGGCCAGCATGGTGGCCGCCCCCACGCTGTCACTGGC
>NZ_VIDT01001090.1 GCF_006519715.1 Ideonella azotifigens | reverse complement strand
CGGCCGCCTGGCTGCAGTTGCGCCAGAAGGCGAGCGCCGTCTCTTCGCTGGGCGTGTTGACCCAGCCGATGCTGGCGCCTGCGGCCACGCTGGCCTGTAGCAAGGCTGCAAGCTGGTCCAGTTGCACGGGCGTCAGTTCGGCCGGCCAAGCTTCGATGCGGGTGTCTTCAGCTGCTGACATGGCAGATCGCGATCAAGTAGTGGGCCGGCTCGCTGCCGGTGGACTGGAAGCGGGAGCTGCCCCACAGGCGGTAGCGCAGGCTGTCGCCGGGCTGCAGCGGGTGGGCCTGGTCCTGCAGCGTCAGCGTCAGGCCGCCGGACTGCAGCCACAGGTGGTGCTCCAGCCCCTGCACGCTGGGTTGCTCGTACAGCACGCTGGCGCCGGGCGGCAGCTCGCCCTCGATCAGCTCGCCGACAAAGCCCGCGCCGGGCGGCGAGACCATGCGGCGCCGGAAACCCGTCTCCGGGTCCACCCACAAGGCCTGCGCGCTGCGAGGCAGCGGCTGCACCGGCGCGTTTTCCAGCTCGGCCAGCAGGCGCGACATCGGCAGCCCGTACGCCGCGCACAGCCGGTTCAGCAGGCTGGCGCTCGGGCTGGTTTCGCCGCGCTCCAGGCGCGACAGCGTGGCCCGGCTGATGCCGGTGCGCTGCGCCAAGTCGTCCAGTGACCATTGCTGGCGCTGGCGCAGGCTGGCCAGGCGTTCGGACAGGCGCTGGTCCAGCGTGTCCTCGGTCGTGGTGTCAGGTGAGTTCTCAGAATTGATCGCCATTTCCCGATTGTGGAACAAATTCCATGAATTGGGAAATCCTCTCAATCAAGAGAATGAGGATCACTGACGCATGGTGCCGGCGGGCAGGCCAGGGATGGGCGGCGCGGCCTCACGTGCCAGGTCGATCAGCGTGCGCCAGTTGTCCAGCGACTGGAGGTGGGCGTAGACCGGGGCCAGCCAGCCCTTGTCGCGCCACTGGGCCAGCGTCTCCGCCGGCAGCTGGTTGAAGCGGGCTTCGTCGATGACTTTGAAGCCGTCCAGGCGCAGGGGGCGCCCGTCGTGCAGCGCGATGTCGGCATGTCGGTCCACCAGCAGGCCGGCGGCGGCCACGGCCTGGCAGAAGGCCTGCGTCAGCAGGTGATGGGCCTGGTAGTCGCGGCAAAAGGCCAGCGCGCTGCGGGTCATCGCGCTGGGTTGGCCTTCGCTGTCGAACAGCGCGGGCGCATCGGCGCCCACCGCCACGGTGGCGGCTTCGTCAATGCACAGCGTGAGCTCCTGGCGT
>NZ_VIDT01000109.1 GCF_006519715.1 Ideonella azotifigens | reverse complement strand
TTGGCACGACCGCCGCCTGGGTGCGCAGGCACAGGACCTGTGCGCCGAGGTGGGCGACTTCGTGCTCAAGCGCGCCGACGGCCTTTGGGCCTACCAGCTCGCCGTGGTGGTGGACGACGCGGCCCAGCAGGTCAGCGACGTGGTGCGCGGCGAGGACCTGGCCGACAACACACCGCGCCAGATCCATCTGCAGCGTGCGCTTGGGCTGCCCACGCCGCGCTACCTGCACACGCCGCTGGTGCTGGCAGAGGACGGGCAGAAGCTGTCCAAGCAGAACGGTGCGCAGCCGCTGAAGCTGGACCAGCCGATCGACGTGCGCAAGGCGCTGCGGACTGCGGCGGATGCGCTGGGCCTGGCGTCACTGCCAGGCGACGACGACACCGCCGCGCCGGCCGACTGGCTGGCGCAGGCGGTGTCAGCCTGGCGCGCATTGCATGCCCCCTGAAGCCGGCACGCACCCCCGGGACTGGCGATGTCATCGGTCAGTGGCATCATGCTGCCCCTGATTCACGACCCTTTGGGACGAAAGAGAACCCCCATGACGACCACCCCCAGCGGCCTGCAGTACGAAGACCTGGCCACCGGCAGCGGCGAAGCGGCCAAGGCCGGCCAGAGCGTGACGGTGCATTACACCGGCTGGCTGTTCGACCCGGCAGCACCCGACAACCGTGGCCGCAAGTTCGACTCCAGCAAGGACCGTGGCGAGCCCTTCGAGTTCGACCTGGGCGCCGGCATGGTGATCCGCGGCTGGGACGAAGGCGTGCAAGGTATGCTGGTTGGCGGCACCCGCATCCTGACCATCCCGCCAGAACTCGGCTACGGCCCGCGCGGCGCAGGCGGCGTGATCCCGCCGAACGCGACACTGGTCTTCGAAGTTGAGCTGCTGCCCACGCCAGAACGCGCTTCGCTGCAGAAGACGGACGTTGTGATTGGCGAAGGCGCCGAGGCCGTCGAAGGCAACAGCGTGACCGTCCACTACACCGGCTGGCTGTTCGACGCCGCCGCCGCCGACAACCGCGGCCGCAAGTTCGACTCCAGCAAGGACCGTAACGAACCCTTCGAGTTCGACCTGGGTGCCGGCATGGTGATCCGCGGCTGGGACGAAGGCGTGCAAGGCATGCTGGTCGGCGGCAAGCGCGTGCTGGTCATCCCGCCGCACCTGGGCTACGGCAAGCGCGGCGCAGGCGGCGTGATCCCGCCGAACGCCACGCTGGTGTTCGAAGTCGAACTGCTGGGCGTTTGAGCCCTGCGGCAGGCCTGGGCGCGCTCAGGCCTGCCGCGCCTTCTCCGCCTGCACAAAGCGCAGCGCGTCGTCCGCCAGCCTGCGCATCAGGCGGGACAAATCGGCAAGCTCCTGCTTGTCCCAATCGGCGAGCAGCGAGGTGATGATCTTCTCCCTCGCGCCGTCCAGCGCCGTGGTCATCACCCGGCCCTTCTCGGTGATGACTGCCTGCTTGATGCGAGCGTCCTGCTCGTGCACCTGCCGGGCCGCCAGGCCCAGGCTCTCCAGCTTCGTGACCTGCCGGCTGACGGTGGTGTAGTCCCGCCCGCACAGCTCGGCCAGTTCCTTGATGCCCAGCGGCCCACGCCGCTCAATGCGCACCAGCAGCGGGAACAGCGCGCGGTCCAGGTCGATGCCGGCCATCTCGATCAGGGCGGCGTCCGGCTGAGGCCGGTTCAACACGCCGGTGAGGTCCATCAAGGCCTCGCGAAGCTGCAGCATTTCTCGTTTCATGGGCATTGGGTAGGAGCGGTTCGGTCAAATAGGTGCAAAATACACTCATTCAGAAATCTAAGCAGCGCGAGAGGCATGTTGCCCGCCGCGCACTGAACGGAGTTGTATATGAAAGCAGCGATCGTGACGCAAGCGGGCCAGGCCCCGGTCTTTGGCGACTTTGAGACACCGGCGGCCAGCCCCGGCAAACAGCTCATCCGGGTCACGGCTTCGGCCATCAGCCATGTGACCCGTGGCCGCGCCTCGGGCAAGCACTACAGCGCCAGCGGCGCCCTGCCCCTCATTCCGGGCGTGGATGGCTCGGGCGTCACCGAAGACGGCCAGCGCGTCTATTTCCTGATGCCGGAACATCCGTACGGCGCAATGGCCGAGCACTGCCTGGTCGACGCAAAAAAACTGTTGCCCTTGCCCGAGGGCCTGGCCGACGAAACCGCCGCCGCGATGGTCATTCCCGCGATGTCGTCCTGGGCGGCGCTGGTCGAACGCGCGCAAATGCGCGCCGGCGAAACGGTGTGGATCAATGGCGCCACCGGCGCTTCCGGCCGGCTGGCGATCCAGGTGGCCAGGCACCTGGGGGCGAAAAAGGTCATCGCGACCGCACGCAACACCGGCGCTTTCGACGACCTGCGGCGGCTGGGTGCGGACGTGACGATTGCGCTGACGCAGAACCGCGAGACGATGGCGCAGGCCTTCGAGCACGAGTTCGCACAAGGCGTGGACATCGTGCTGGACTACCTGTGGGGCCCGAGTGCCGAGACGCTGATCGTTGCCGCCGCAAAGGCCAGCCCGGATGGCTTGCCGGTGCGCTTCGTGCAGATCGGCGCGATCAGCGGCGCCGACATCACGCTGCCAGCCGCCGCGCTGCGATCCACCGCGCTGCAACTGATGGGCAGCGGCATCGGCAGCGTGCCGATGCCACGGCTATTCAAAGCCATTCAGGGCGTGCTGGCGGCGGCACCAGCAGCAGGCTTCGAGATTGCGACCCACGTGGTGCCGCTGGCAGAGGTGGGGCGCGTTTGGGCGGACGAGGACAGCGCCTCGCGCATCGTGCTTCGGCCCTGAGCCGGCTCAGGCCGGCCAGCGCACCACCGCCCGCAAGCCCTGTGGTGTGGCGGGCTGTAGCTCGACGGTTGCCCCGAACGCATCGGTGATCTCGCGCACGATGGCCAGGCCCAAGCCCGAGCCTTCGGTGTCGCCCGCCGCGCGGAAGAAGCGCTCGAAGACGCGGGGCAAGGCCTCGGGCGCGATGCCGGGGCCGTTGTCTTCCACCGTCAGCTCGGCGCCGCCTTGGGGCAACGTGCGCAGGCCCACGGTCACGCGGCCGCCCTCCTGGGTGTAGCGCAATGCGTTGTCCAGCAGGTTGCTGATCAGCGCGTCCAGCAGCGCAGGCTCGGCCATGACCTGCACCGCCTCGCCGCTTGCGGGCAGGTCCAGCCCGAGGTCGATGTAGCGGCGGTCGGCCAGCGCAGCCAGTTGCTCCACGCAGTGCTGCGCGGCCTGGCCCAGGTCCAGCGGCACGAGCCGGGTGCGCACGTCGGCATGCTCGGCCTGGGCCAGCAGCAGCAGCTTGTTGGTGACGGCGATCAGCCGGCGGTTGCTGGCCTGCATTTCGCGCCACAGCGTGTCCATGTCCTCGCGCCGGGTGTCCCAGTTCTTACGGTGCTCGCGGGTGTAGCGGGCGAACTCGATCTGCGAGGCCTGCAGCGCCAGCGGCGTGCGCAGTTGGTGCGCGGCATCGGCAATGAAGCGGCGCTGGGCCTCGCTGTGGGCGCGCAGTTGCGCGACGAAGCGGTTCAGCGTGTCGGCCACCGGGCGCAGCTCGCTGTGCAGGCCGTGGGTGTCGACCTCGAAGTCCAGCCGCAGCGGGTCGCGCTGGGCGAGTTGCTCGCGCAGGCGCAGCACCGGGCGCAGTTCCCAGGTCAACGCCAAAGTTGCCAGCACGATGGCCAGCGCAAGGGCCAGCAACAGGAACTCCATCGACGGCCAGAACAGCGCGCGCAGCATGCGGTCGCGGCTGCCGGTCGTCTTGCTCACGGTGAGCGTGACGGGATGGCCGCCGCCGACCTCGTACATGTCGCGCCGGGTGATGACGGCGCGCAGCGGAAGGCCGTCGAACTGCGTGTCGTACCACTGCGCCTGGTCCACGCCCTGCAGCTGCAACTGCGGCGGCAGCGGGAAGTTCGGCGAGCCGGCCAAGAGGCGACCGTCGGAATCGGTCACGCTCAGGAACACACGGTCCCGCGCCTCGGAGCGGAACAGGCTGAGCGCGGACGGCGGCACCGTGGCCTGGATCGCATCGCCCTCCCAAATCAGCCGCTCGGCCAGCACCTTGGCCGAGGCCAGCAGGTCGTGGTCCTGCACGTAGTCCGCCAGCGCCGCGGCATTGCGCCAGTTCAGCCAGCCGCACAAGGCGACAAACAGCGACAGCGGCAGCAGCAGCCACACCGCGAGCCGCGCGCGCAGGCTGGACAGGAGGCGCTCAGCTCTCATCGCGCGTGCGCAGCAGGTAGCCCAGGCCGCGCAGCGTGATGATGGTGGCCTGGCTGGTTTCCAGCTTCTTGCGCAGCCGATGCACGTAGAGCTCCAGCGCGTCCAGGCTGGGCTCGTCGTCCAGGCCGTAGATGCTGTCCAGCAAGGCCTGCTTGTCCACCGTGCTGCCGGCCTTGAGCATCAGGGTTTCGAGCAGCGTGCGCTCGCGCGGCGGCAGCGCTAGCTCGGCGGCGGCCAGCGTGAACTGGCGCGTGCGCAGGTCGTACAGCAGATCGCCGCAGGCAATCTCGTTGGCCTTGCCCGGCATCTGCCGCCGCACCAGCGCCTTGATGCGCGCCACCAGCTCGCGGCCCTCGATGGGCTTGACCATGTAGTCGTCCGCGCCGATCTCCAGGCACAGCACCTTCTGGTCCAGCGAGGCGGTCGCGGTGAGCACGATGACCGGCACAGCATCACGCCGCTCGCGCAGCCGCCGCAGCACACCCTTGCCGGGCAGGCCGGGGATGTTCAGGTCCAGCAGCACCACGTCGTAGTGCTGTTGCTGCAGTTGCAGGTCGGCCGCATCGCCACTGTCCACGTGGTCCACGACAAAGGCCTGCTCGCGCAGCAGGCTGGCGAGCCAGTGCGCCAGTTCGGCGTTGTCTTCAACCAGCAGGAGTTTCATGGGACAGGGTTCAGGGAGGCGGTCGATTCTACGGAGCGCAGGCATTTCGCGTGGGGACAGGCCCAACCCCTTCACCGTTCGTCCTGAGCTTGTCGAAGGGCCAGCTCGCGAGGAAGTGCCTGTGTCAGGCGCTGCCGCTCGGCGGGCTTCGACAAGCTCAGCCTGAACGGTTGGAAGTGGAGGCAAGCGAGACACCCTTCGACAAGCTCAGGGCGAACGGCGGGAAGCGTGTGCGGCTAGGGAAAACCAGCAGGGTTGCCGACCCTCGCCGAAAGCTGGCCGAAGGACGCGGCTGCCTACAGTGAACCCATCAAACCAAGGAGACTCGCATGCACCTTCCCCGCCGCACCCTGCTCGCCGCCAGCCTGTTCACCGCCCTCGCCGCCACCGTGCCGGCCCAGGCGGCCGATGCCAACACCGTGACCGTCATGGTCGGCGGCATCAACAAGATCATCTACCTGCCGGCCAAGCTCACCGAGGTGCTGGGCTACTTCAAGGACGAAGGCCTGGTGGTGGACCTGCAGTCGCAGCCCGCCGGCGTGGACGCCGAGAACCAGCTGATCGCCGGCGCGGTGCAAGGCGTGGTCGGGTTCTACGACCACACCATCGACCTGCAGAGCAAGGGCAAGGAGATCCAGGCGATTGCCGTGCTGTGCAAGGTGCCGGGCGAAGCGCAAATGGTCTCGACCAAGGCCGCGCCGACCTTCAAGAGCATGGCCGATGCCAAGGGCAAGACGCTGGGCGTGACCGGCCTGGGTTCGTCCACCGACTTCCTGACCCGCTACCTGGCCGAGAGTAAGGGCGTGCCCAGCAAGGACTACTCGCTGCTGCCGGTGGGCGCGGGCAACACCTTCATCGCGGCGATCAAGCAGGACCGCATCGAGGGCGGCATGACGACCGAGCCGACCATTGCCCAGTTGCTGAAGACCGGCGACGCGCAGGTGATGGTGGACCTGCGCACCGAAGAAGGCACTCGCGCCGCGCTGGGCGGCCTGTACCCCGCGGCCAGCCTGTACGTGCAGAACAGCTGGGCCGCCGAGCACAAGGACCTGGCCGCCAAGATGGCCCGCGCCTTCGCCAAGACCATGCAGTACATCAGCACCCACTCGGCCGAGGACATTGCCGAGAAGATGCCCAAGGACTACTACGGCAATGACAAGGCGCTGTATGTCTCCGCGCTGAAGGCCTCGCTGCCGATGTTCACCAGCGACGGCAGGATGCCCGCCGGCGGCCCGGAGACGGTGCTGAAGGTGCTGGCCGCGACCAAGCCGGCCATCAAGGGCAAGAACATCGACCTGTCCAAGACCTACACCAACGCCTTCCTGGCGGCGAAGTGAGAAGGAACCTGTCATGAGCACCGTCCTGCCATTGAACGCTGCGCCCGGCGCGCCGGCGATCGACTTCGACAATGTGTCCTTGCGCTTCATTTCCGCGGACGGCGACGCCACCGTCGCGCTGCGCAATTTCTCGATGTCGGTCGTGCGCGGCGAATTCATCGCCATCGTCGGGCCGACCGGCTGCGGCAAGTCGACCACGCTGAACATGGTGACCGGGCTGCTGAAGCCCACCGTGGGCAAGGTGCAGGTGATGGGCCAGCCGGTGGACGGCATTGACCCGCGCATCGGCTTCGTGTTCCAGGCGGACGCGGTGTTCCCGTGGCGCAGCGTGCTGATGAACGTGGCAGCCGGTCCGCTGTTCCGCGGCATGGCCAAGAAGGAAGCGCTGGAACTGGCCCAGCACTGGATCCAGAAGGTGGGCCTGGCCGGTTTCGACAAGCACTACCCGCACCAGCTCTCAGGCGGCATGCGCAAGCGCGTGGCGCTGGCCCAGACCTTCATCAACAAGCCCGAGATCCTGTTGATGGACGAGCCCTTCTCTGCGCTGGACATGCAGACCCGCACGCTGATGCAGGACGAACTGCTCAAGCTCTGGTCCAGCACCGGCGGCTCGGTGATCTTCGTCACGCACGACCTGGAAGAAGCCGTGGCGCTGGCGGACCGCGTGTTCGTGCTGTCGGCCCGGCCGGCCACCTTGAAGCGTGTCTATGAGATCGACCTGCCGCGGCCGCGCGTGATGAGCGAGGTGCGCTACGACCCGCGCTTCATCGAGCTGTCCAAGCGCATCTGGGCCGACCTGCGCGAAGAAGTCGACATCCATTGAGCCGCACACCAGGAGACATCATCATGACCGCCCTCGCCTCTCCCGTTGCCGGCGCCAAGCCCGGCACTGCCGCCCTGCCCGCCGCGCTCAGTGAAGCCGCGCTCGCCAAGGAATCCGAAGTCGCCCATGCCGCCATCAAGCGACGCCGCCTGATGATCATCGGCCTGCGCCTGGCGGTGCTGGTCGTCACGCTGGGCGGCTGGGAACTCGCCGCGCGCCTGAAGTGGATCGACCCGTTCTTCTACTCGCAGCCTTCGCTGATCTGGAACCAGCTGGTCGAATGGAGCACCGAGGGCACCTCGCAAGGCTCGCTGTGGCGCCAGGTGGCGGTGACGCTGGAAGAGACCGTGCTGGGCTTTTTGATCGGCTCGGTGGCCGGCGTGATCTGCGGCATCCTGCTGGGCCGCAACAAGCTGCTGTCGGACGTCTTCAGCCTGTACATCCAGATCGCCAACTCCATCCCCCGTGTGGTGCTGGGCTCGGTCTTCGTGATCGCGCTGGGCCTGGGCATGGCCTCCAAGGTGGCACTGGCGGTCGTGATGGTGTTCTTCGTCGTCTTCGGCAATGCCTTCCAGGGCGTGCGCGAGGCCGACAAGTACATGATCGCCAACGCGCAGATCCTCGGCGCCTCGCCGCGCCAGCTGACGACCGCGGTGGTCATCCCTTCGGCGATGTCGTGGATCCTCGCCAGCCTGCACGTGAGCTTCGGCTTTGCGCTGGTCGGTGCAGTGGTCGGCGAATTCCTTGGCGCCAAGGAAGGCATTGGCCTGTTGATCTCCACCGCCCAGGGCGCCTTCAACGCCAGTGGCGTGTTCGCCGCGATGATCGTGCTGGCCATCGTCGCGCTGGCAGCAGACTTCCTGCTCAGCCGCGCCGAGAAGCGCCTGCTGAAGTGGCGGCCGGCTGCGTTCTGACGCCCAACCATTCCTTTGGGGCCATGCAGGCCCCGTCCAACGGGGCGCTTCGGCGCCCCGTTGTCGTTGATGCCCACAAAGGCATGCAAACGCCGAAGCGACCTGCGCTCGCACTTCACACTGCCCGCCAACGACGCGCACAGCCTGCTGTTCCACCTCTCGGTGATGCGCGGCCAGATGGCAGGCATGATCCAGCAGGTCCAGACCTCGGCGCAGGCCGTCGCACAGGCTTCCAGCGAAATCGCCGATGGCGCGCAGGAGCTGTCCAGCCGCACCGAATCCCAGGCTTCAGCGCTGGAAGAGACGGCGGCCTCGATGGAGCAGTTTTCTGCCACCGTGCAACAGAACGCCGACAGCGCACAGACGGCCAACCAGCTGGCCCAGAGTGCCTCCTCGGTGGCCAGCGATGGCGGCCAGGTGGTGGCCGAGGTGGTGGAGACCATGAAGGGCATCCACACCAGCAGTGCCAAGATTGCCGACATCATCGGCGTCATCGACGGCATTGCCTTCCAGACCAACATCCTGGCGCTGAATGCCGCGGTAGAGGCCGCAAGAGCGGGCGAACAGGGCCGCGGCTTTGCGGTGGTGGCGGGCGAGGTT
The DNA here is from genome assembly GCF_006519715.1 of Ideonella azotifigens. Classification (GTDB taxonomy): domain Bacteria; phylum Pseudomonadota; class Gammaproteobacteria; order Burkholderiales; family Burkholderiaceae_C; genus Ideonella; species Ideonella azotifigens. The sequence goes on along the minus strand of NZ_VIDT01000109.1, from coordinate 3,091 downwards.
CGCAGCCTGGCTCAGCGAAGCGCCGAGGCCGCGCGCCAGATCAAGAAGCTGATCAACGACAGCGTAGAGCGCGTGTCCCACGGCACGGTACTGGTCGATCGCGCCGGAAGCACCATGTCGCAGGTCGTGACGTCCATCCGGCGGGTGACCGACATCGTCGGCGAGATCAGTTCGGCCAGCCGCGAGCAGAGCGCAGGCGTAGTCCAGGTCGGCGAAGCCGTCACGCAGATGGACCAGGCCACGCAGCAGAACGCAGCCTTGGTCGAACAGACGGCAGCCGCCACCGAGAGCCTGAAGCTGCAGGCCAGCCAGTTGCTGGAGGCGGTGTCGGTGTTCCGTTCGTCCGAAGCACCGGCCGTGAAAGCCGCCGCGCCTGCGCCGCGCCCGGCCAAGACTGCTGCCATTCGCCCCCGCGTGCCAAAGGCTGCAACTGCGGCACCGCGCGCTGCGAAGGCCGAAGCCGTCGCAGCGGCGCCGCGCACCGCGGATGGCGACTGGGCACAGTTCTGAGCGGCTGAAAGCAAAACACCCGGCCAGGGCCGGGTGTTTTTGTTTGACGGATCGAGCCTGCCTTATTGCGCCGTACAGCCTGGCGTGGTGCTGGCGGGGAAGCTGTAGTTCAATGCCTTGTAGTTCCAGGCACCGTTCTTTGGCACCTGGTATTGCAACAGCACCGGCACGCCAGCGGCTGGCGCAACTGCCGGCATTTCATTGCGCATGTGCTGGTACTGCACCTGGTTGCCGTCAGGTGCAGGCTCGTGCGTGAGCAGGTGCGTGCACTTGAAGCTTTGCAGGCTGCTGCCGCGGCTCGCAGACTGGTAAACGCGCAAGTTGGAGACCTTGCCTTCGACATGCGCGTTGAAGACCACGGCAATGCTGCTGCCGCCCAGGTAGCTCACTTCGGGATAGCCGGTGTCAAGCGGCGTGTCGGAAAAGGCAATGCTGTTCTGGCTCCAGGCCGGTCCACCTTCCGAGACCAGCGCGTTGAAGCGCCGGTAGTACGGAGTCTTGGCGTCGGCATAGACCAGGTGAATGTTGCCCTGGTCATCGGTCGTGGTGCTGAAGTGGCTGGCGTAGGGATCCACGTCGGCCTCGCTGTCCGGCGTGCCTTGGATCAGCATCTGAGAAGCTTGCCAGTTGCCGTTCCAGGCCGCGTCGGCGGGCCGTTGGGCCCACCAGATGTCGGCACCGTCGGCGATGACCATGCCGATGCTGTCCGGCGTGCGCACCAGCCGTGCGCTGAGCTTGGGCGCGTCGTAAGGCCGGTCTGCCGCCTGGTGGAAGGCGAGTCCGGTGTCGCTCCAGGTGCTGGCATCCTTGGCCCGGTAATACAATCGGAGCACGGCCGGGCCGCTCGACTGTCCGCTCTTGACGGTCTGCTCCAGGAACACCACCCAGAAGTTGCCGCTCTGGTCTTCCACCAGCGAAGGCACGTAGGCAGGCTTGCCCTTGAGCTTGTCCTTGCCGTCTCGCACGACCTGGCCCGGACCCTTGATCTTCCAGCTTTGGGTGGACGGGTCGTACTTCAGCGGCGCGAAGTTGATGCCTTTGTTGGCCGTCGAATAGACGACAGAGAGCAGCCCGCCATTCAGCGAGCCATCCGCTGAACTGTTTTCGTCGGAGTTCGCCAAGGTGAGCTTCTTGGTCCAGGTCACCCCATCAGGACTGGTGCTGAGTTGCAGCGCATCACCGGCGGTGGAACCGGTGTTGTAGAGCAACTGGAACTGCTGATCGGCCGTTACCCAGGAATGCTTCTGGTGCCGGAACGAGATCATCTTGTCCGCTTTGCTGCTCAGGTTGGTCTGGTCGCCTGGCACGGCCACGACGGTCGCCTGGGCGGCCGGCAGAAACAGGGCGCCAGCGGCAAGCACTGCGGCGGAGAGCATGAACGGGATCGAACGCATGGGCTGGAGACGCGGGGAGGCGTCGCAAAAAAGTTGACCGATTGTCTCAGGCACGGTCTTTTCCGGCCTCCTTCGATCAAGGGATACGCCGCGTGACTTTGTCACACTCCCGCCATCAATCCCCCCGCACCTCGCCCTCGCGCCGCGGGTCCGCGCCGCCCAGCCAGCCGTCCTTGCGGCGCTGCAGGGCCTGGATGCCGCTGGTCAGCTCGACCTGCTGGATCTGCTGGCCGCGCTGGGTCAGGGCTTGCACCGTGGCGGACGGGAAGCGGCCAGCCTCGAGCAGCGTGCTGGCGCTGTTGAAGTTGCCGAAGTTCGGCAGGTTGGCGGCTTGTTGCGGGTCCAGGTCCCAGGCCAGCATGCCCAGCAGCATCTTGGCGGTGTAGTGGATGATGACCCCGCCGCCGGCCGCACCGGTGCTGAGCTGCAAGCGGCCATCGCGCCGGTCAAACACCAGCGTGGGGCTCATGCTGGAGCGCGGGCGTTTGCCGGGCTGCACGCGGTTCGCCACCGGCCGGCCTTGCGCGTCGGTGGGCCGGAACGAGAAGTCGGTCAGCTGGTTGTTCAGGATGTAGCCACCGGGCAGGCCGGTGCCGCCGTCGGCCAGCAGGCCAGTGCCGAAGCTGGCTTCGACCGTGGTCGTGAACGAGACGGCGTTGCCCTGCGCATCGACGATGCTGATGTGGCTGGTGCCGTATTCGGGCTGCTCGGGCTGCGGGGCGTAGGCACCGCGTTCATCGCCGGGGCGGCCGGCGGCAACGGGCGAGGTGGCCGCGCGTTCACCGATCAGCAGCGCACGCTGGCGCAGGTAGGCCGGCGCCAGCAGGCTTTGCCAGCCGCCAGAGGGCGCAGCGACAAAAGCCGGGTCGCCGAGGAACTGGGCGCGGTCGGCAAAGGCCAGGCGCGAGGCTTCGGCGTAGCGGTGCAGGAAGGCCGGCTGCGGCAAGCCGTCTGCGCCCAATGCACTGCCGGTCAAAGGCGGCAATTCGTCGAGCAGGCCGAGGATCTGCATCATCGCGATGTGGCCCGACGACGGCGGCGGCACGCCGCAGACGCGCCAGACCGCACGCCAGTCGGTGCAGAGGGCTTCGCGCTTGACGGGCTGGTAAGCCGCAAGATCGGCCTCGGTGATGCGGCCGGGGTTGCTCGGGTGGCTGCGCACACGGCGCACCAGGTCGGCGGCCACC
>NZ_VIDT01001089.1 GCF_006519715.1 Ideonella azotifigens | reverse complement strand
AAGTGGATCCAGGCGACGGTGGGCCAAGGCATCCAGATGATCCCGGTCGAGGACGTGCTGTTTTTCATCAGCGACGAGAAATACACCCGGGTGCAGACGCTGCAGGTCGAGGCCCTGATCCGCAAGCCGATCAAGGAGCTGGTCGACGAGCTGGACCCGCAGCGCTTCTGGCAGATCCACCGCTCGACGCTGGTCGCGGTGAACGCCATCGGCTCGATCACGCGCGACTTCCGCGGCCGCCAGATCGTGGCCGTCAAAGGCCACAGCCAAAAATTGGAAGTGAGCCGCAGCTACGCGCACCTCTTCAAAGGCATGTAGCTCGGGCGCTTCACTTATCTCGTGACTTCCAAGGTATAGCGGCCGCCGCTGTCGCCGACGCCACCACTGGCGCGAGAGACGCGCACGAACAGGTCGGCAGCGGTGCTGGCGCTGTTGGTCCAGCTGAGTTCGTCGGTCAGGCCCTTGGCGCGGACGCTGGTGGCGAGCACCACGCTCTTGGTGTTGCGGAATGCCAGGTTGTAGTCGGACTCGGCATTGCCGATCAGCCGCGCCTTCACCGTGCCTTTGGCCGGGACGCTGATGCGATAGGTGTCCAGGTCGCCGTTGGCGTTGATGCTGCCCTTGACCTTGGCCGGGAAGCTGCTCAGCAGCTGGGCCTGGGCGTGGCTGTTGTTGGGTTCGACTTCGGTGACCAGCGTGGGGGCGCTGCCGGCGAGGAAAACCGCATTGACCGCGGCGGCGGCGTCCACAAGCCCGGTGCCGCAACTGGTGCAGGCGCCGGGGATCTTGCGGGTGCTGCTCTTGATCAGCACTTCGACTTCGTCAGGCGTCAGCGCCGGGTTGCGTGCCAGCATCAGCGCGGCCACGCCCGCCACGTGCGGCGTGGCCATCGAGGTGCCTTGTTCGACGCGGTAGCTGTCGCTGCCCACCGTCAGCATGCCGGTGTTGGAGGTCGACAGCACGCCGTTGGCGCTGCCGGTGGCCATGTCGCCGCCGGGCGCGGCCACGTCGACTTCGGCGCCGAAATTGGCGTAGCTCGCGCGCTTGCCTTCACGGCTGAGGGCGGTGACGACGATCAGGTTGCGACAGTTGGCCGGTGAATACTTGGCTGTCGCGCCGCTGTTGTTGCCAGCCGCGGCGACCACGGTGGCGCCCAGGCTGCGGGCCTGGTCCAGCGCCGACTGCATCGTGGCCGAACAGCTGCCGCTGCTGCCCAGCGACAGGTTGACGACCCTGGCCTTGCTGGCCGCCGCGGCCACGCCGCTGACGCTG
>NZ_VIDT01001088.1 GCF_006519715.1 Ideonella azotifigens | reverse complement strand
CCAGCAGGCCAATTCCTACGGCGGCGGCCAGACCCAGGACCCCGTGATGAACAGCGCCTCCGCTTCCCTTTTGCACGACGCCGACGTGGCCGGCACCGACATCGCGATCATCGGCATGGCCGGCCGCTTCCCCGGCGCGCCGGACCTGGCCAGCTACTGGCGCCTGATCCGTGACGGTGCCGAGGCGCTCACGCCCTTGAGCGACGCCACGCTGCGTGCGCAAGGTGTCAGCGAAGCGCAGCTGGCCGATGCCGACTTCGTCAAGGCTGGCCTGCCACTGCCCGGCCTGGACCAGTTCGACGCTGCGCTGTTCGGCTACTCGCCACGCGAGGCCGCGCAGCTGGACCCGCAGCAGCGCCTGTTCCTCGAATGCGCCTGGGAAGCGCTGGAGCACGCCGGCCACCATGGCGAGGCGCGTGCCGCTTCGGTGGGCGTCTATGCCGGCGAAGGCCCAAACCTGTACCTGATGCAGCACCTGCTGCCGGGCGCCGGCCTGGCCCCGGGCGCCGGCATCTCGGACCTGCTGGGCCTGATGAGCGGCAACTCCTCCGGCTCGCTGTGCACCCGCGTGGCCTACAAGCTGGACCTGCGCGGCCCGGCCGTCAGCGTGCAGACCGAATGCTCCACCTCGCTGGTGGCCGTGCACATGGCCTGCCAGGCGCTGCTGAGCCAGGAGTGCGACATGGCGCTCGCCGGCGGCGTGTGGCTGAACCTGCTGGCCGAAGGTGGCTACCAGCACCAGCCCGGCGCCATCCTGTCGCCCGACGGGCACTGCCGCGCCTTCGACGCGCAGGCCGCCGGCACCGTGATCGGCAGCGGCGCCGGCATCGTCGTGTTGAAGCGCCTGGACGAAGCACTGCGTGACGGCGACACGGTGCACGCCGTCATCAAGGCCACGGCCGTCAACAACGACGGCGCCGACAAGATCGGCTTCACCGCGCCCAGCATTGCCGGCCAGTCCGCGGTGATCCAGGCCGCGCTGGCACTGGCGGGTGTCTCGCCGCGCAGCATCGGTTATGTCGAGGCCCACGGCACCGGCACCGTGCTGGGCGACCCGATCGAAGTCGCCGCGCTGACCGAGGCTTTCCGCGTGGGCACCGCCGACAGCGGCTTCTGCGCCCTCGGCTCGGCCAAGACCCAGATCGGCCACCTGGATGCTGCCGCCGGCGTGGCCGGGCTGATCCGCGCGGCGCTGGCGCTGCAGCACGCCACGCTGCCGTCGTGGGAAAGGTGAACGTCGGCGCCCGCACCACCATCGGCGCAAACGCCGTTGT
>NZ_VIDT01001087.1 GCF_006519715.1 Ideonella azotifigens | reverse complement strand
CCGGTGAGCGCCGCACACGGCCCGGCGCACATGCTGGCGCAGTGCGGCGAAGCAGCCACGCCCATGGCCAGGCCAGCAAGCACCAGCGGCAACATGGCAGCGGTCATCAGGCGCTCAAATCATCCTGGAGAAACGCTCGCGCTGGCGGTCGGTCTGCAGGTAGCGGTCGAAGACCATGGCCACTGCGCGCACCACGTACCAGCCGGTGGCGGTGACCTGCAAGGCATCCGGCTCGATCTCGACCAACCCTGCCTCGGCCAGCGGCGCCAGCTGCTGCAGCTCGGTGGCGAAGTAGCTGCGCATGTCCATCAGGTGAGCGAGTTCGATGGATTCGAAGTCGACCCGGCCCTGGCACATCAGCGCCATGATGACGGCGCGCCGCACCAGGTCGTCCCTCACCAGCGCCACGCCGCGCTGCACCGGCAGTTCGCCCTGGCGCAGCGCGTCGTAGTACTCGGGCAGGGTCTTGGCGTTCTGGTGGTAGCTCGCGCCCACGCGGCCGATGGCCGACACGCCCAGGCCGATCAGGTCGCAATCGGGCTGGGTGCTGTAGCCCTGGAAATTGCGGTGCAGCCGACCTTCGCGCTTGGCCACGGCAAGAGGATCGTCCGGCAGCGCGAAGTGGTCCATGCCCACATAGGTGTAGCCGCGACCCAGCAAGCCGGCGATGGCACCGCCCAGCATTTCCACACGTTGCGCGGCGCTGGGCAGCTGCAGGGTGTCGATGCGGCGCTGCGGCTTGAAGCGCTGCGGCAGGTGGGCATAGGCGTACAGCGCCAGGCGGTCCGGCCGCAGTTCGCCGATCTGCGCAATGGTGCGCGCGAAGCTGGCCGGCGTCTGCTGCGGCAGGCCGTAGATCAGGTCGGCATTGATGGAGGCGAAGCCCAGTTCGCGCGCGCTGACCATCAAGGCTTTCACGCTTTCGAACGGCTGCACGCGGTGCACCGCCTGCTGCACCTGCGGATCGAAGTCCTGCACGCCGAAGCTGATGCGGTTGAAGCCCAGTGTGCGCAGGTGGGCCAGGCGCTCGGCGCTGACGGTGCGCGGGTCGACCTCGATCGAGAGCTCCGCACCCTCGGTGAAGCCGAAGGCGGCGCGCAGCGAGGCCAGCAGGCGGCCCAGCTCCTCGTCGGACAGGAAGGTCGGCGAGCCGCCGCCCAGGTGCAGCTGCGAGACCAGCTGCGAAGCCGACGGGCCGTCGCCCAGTGCGGCGCGCACCAGGCCGATCTCGGTGTCCAGCGCCTGCAGGTATTCGGTGGCGCGCTCGTGGTGGCGG
>NZ_VIDT01001086.1 GCF_006519715.1 Ideonella azotifigens | reverse complement strand
GGCGGTGCAGCTCTTCGCCGAGCGCGCCGGCGCCAACTCGGACGGCTTTGCGCTGACCGAGGCCAACCTCGGTGTCGTCTGCCACCTCTGCCGGCAGCTGGACGGCATGCCGCTGGCCATCGAGCTGGCCGCGGGCCGCATCGACACCCTGGGGCTGCAAGGCCTCGCGGCTCGGCTCGACGAGATGTTCGCACTGCTCACGCGCGGGCGCCGCACCGCGCTGCCGCGCCATGTCACGCTGCAGGCCTTGCTGGATTGGAGCCATGCACTGTTGACCGAGGTCGAGCGTGTCGTGCTGCGCCGCCTGTCGGTCTTCCGCTCGAGCTTCACGCTCGAATCGGCAACCGCGGTGCTGGCCAGCGAGGACCTGCCGGCGACGGCGGTCGTTGAAGGCGTGATCGGCCTGGCCGCCAAGTCGCTGGTGGCCGTCGACGTCAGCGGCGAGGCGGTGCTGCATCGCCTGCTCTACACGACGCGCACCTATGCAGCCGACAAGCTGCAGCGCAGCGGCGAGGCCGGGCAGATCGCCGCCGCCCATGCCAGGCACTTCGAGGACCTGCTGACGCGCACGCTGCGGGACCGCGACATGCTGCCCATCGCCGAATGGCTGCAGCGCCACGGCCGGATGATGGACGACGTGCGTGCGGGCCTGGACTGGGCCTTCTCGCCGCAAGGGGACACGCTGCAGGGCGTGCGGCTGACGGCCGCGGCGCTGGACCTGGTCTACGAGCTGGGCCTGCTGGATGAATACCGCAGCCGCGTGGACACCGCGATGGAGGCGGTGGCTTCGCTGCAGCCGCCGCAGGCCGGCCTGGAGCTGCGGCTGCGCGCCGCCCGCAACTTCCTGCACACGCAGACCACAGGGCGCGACTATTCGCGTGGCGCGAACTTCGCGCGCACGCTGGAACTCGCCGACCAGCTCGATTCGGTGCCGCAACGCATCGAGGCCATGTTCAGCCTGTGCGCCAACGCGTTTGGTACGGGTGACTACCGCGACGTGGCGGAAGTCGCCATGCGCATCAAGCAGCACGCGCCCGATCCGAACGAGCCGGTGGCCGTGCTGCTGTCGGACCGCTTCCTGGCGCTGAGCTACCACTACCTCGGCCGGCACGAGGAGGCCCGCCCGCTGGTGGACCGGGTGCTGCACTATCCGGCGGGCAACGCCTACCGCGAATACATCGGCCACATCCCGAAGACGGTCTCGATGGGCATCCTGATGGCGCGCACGCTGTGGCTGCAGGGCGCCTGCGACCAGGCCGTGGCGGTGGCCGCGCTGGCCGA
>NZ_VIDT01001085.1 GCF_006519715.1 Ideonella azotifigens | reverse complement strand
TCGTCGGCATGCGGCAGCGGCAGTTCGGCGAGGCTGCTTTCGGGTGCTTCGGCCAAGGCGCGCAGCACCACTTCGGCATGCTCGGCCAGCCGGGCGATGGTGGCGCGTTCGAACAGCTCTTGCGGGTAGCCGAAGTCCAGCCGCAGGCCGCCGTTTCCGCCTTCGTTTGCATCTTCCACCGCGGTCACGCTCAACTCGAACACGGCCGGCTTGTCCAGCGCCAGGTCCAGCGGCTGCACGCTCAGACCCGGCAGCGCGGGGCGGGCGCTGCCATCGGCGCGCAAGTGGTTGAACATCACCTGGCACAGCGGGCTGCTGCCCAGCTGACGCTCGGGCTGCAAGGCCTCGACGAGTTGCTCGAACGGCAGGTCCTGCTGCGCCTGCGCGCCCAGCGCGGCCTCGCGCACCTGGGTGAACAGCTCGTGCAGGCGCATCCTGCCGTCCAGCTGGCTGCGCAGCACCTGCGTGTTGACGAACAGGCCGACCAAGCCTTCGGTTTGCGCGCGATGCCGGTTGGCAATGGGCACGCCGACGCGGATGTCGCGCTGGCCGGTGTAGCGGTAGAGCAGCGCCTGCAGCCCGGCCAGCAAGGCCATGAACAGCGTGCCGCCCTGCTGCTGCGCCAGGCGGCGCAAGCCCTGCACCAGCGCCGGTGGCAGCGGGTGTTCCAGGCGGGCCAGCCGGTGGGCAGCTTCCGCGCGACGCGGATGGTCCGCCGGCAGTTGCAGCACCGGGTGTTCGCTGCCCAGCTGCTGGCGCCAGTAGGCCAGTTGGCGCGCGGTTTCGCCCTCGGCCAGCCAGCGGGTCTGCCAGGCGGCGTAGTCGGCATAGGCGATGGGCAAAGCCGGCAGCGCGCCCTGCCCCGCGTACAACTGGCCGAACTCGCGCAGCAGCAGCTGCATGGACCAGCCGTCTGACACGATGTGGTGCATGCCCAGTACCAGCAGGTGGTCCTCTGGCCCCAGGCGGACCAGCGCCACGCGCAGCAGCGGGCCGCGCGCCAGGTCGTAAGGCGTGAGCAGCAGGCGCTGCAGCGTGGCCTGCACGCTGGCGGCACCTGGCGCCTCGCCTAGGTGGTCGATAAGAGGCACCTCAATCGCCATCTCGGGATGGATCACCTGTTGCGCCAGGCCGTCTTCACCCGCCTGGAACACGGTGCGCAGCGAAGCGTGCCGGGCCACCAGGGACTGGAACGCCTCGCGCACCGCCGCCGTGTCCAGCACGCCTTGCAGGCGCAGCACTTCGGCCATGTGCGCGGTGGTTGCCTGCGAGTCCAGCTGCCAC
>NZ_VIDT01001084.1 GCF_006519715.1 Ideonella azotifigens | reverse complement strand
GGGAACAAAAACCCCGCCGGAGACCGCAAACGAGACCCAGCGGCCCAGGCCCCGCGAGGCTTGCACGTTCGCCCCATCACCCGATTGGTAGATCAGCCGCTTGTGCAGATTGCTTTCCACCAGCAGGCCAAATGATGGCAAGGGAAACTCTTGAAACTCCCGCCCTGCATTGTCGTTCGGTAGTTTGCTGCGCATGTCGTAGCGCAGCTTCAGCCCCCCCACCCCAGCCTCCAGCTCGACGTCGTAGCTGCTGACCCCAATCAGGGGGTAGATCGGGTCCCCCACACTCACCACGCTCGCTTGCTTGCCAGGGCACATCGCGGGCTTGTCGTGCCAGACATGAAGTCCATCTGCGACGCAAATAACGTTGTCGCCTGCATAAATGTCACCATAGCCATTGTGACCGAAGTCGCCTCTGTGCTGCTCCTCGTTTGCACCGTCATAATTCAGGGGGCATTGACTACCAAAAAATGGCCAGGCATAGTTAATATTATTTTCAGCGCGACATACCCCCTTCCAGGGATGTGAGGTATCGAGCACAAAAATCATATGACTATAAATCGCGTCACAAACCTCTTGTCCGGTAGAAAATTCACCCACGCCACCCGTATTCTGAAGATCACTCCAAAAGGGAGCGAATGGGGGCACAGTAACTACGGCAGCAACTGTTTTACTTGACGTCAACTGAAGCAACAATGTTAAAAATATCGACCGACATGCCGAGTATCCGAAAATCAGTCCGCCTTGGGGAATCTTAAAATCCGGAGCGATGAGTTTTACAAGAACATCCATATTGCATTTCCAAACCAGAGAAATATCATTTCTTTACACCATCCACACAGGCCTGCGGCGAAGTGAAAAGGGTACCAACCAAAAAAATTGAAACCCTATATACCATAGACGTCTGAAAATGCAGGCGATGCTAGACTCATTAAGTCAAACGTAAAAATTATCTTCTTATGAATCATGTTTCCTCCAATGAAAAATATTGCTGACTATTCAACATCACCACTCGCTCTCTTGGATAAGTTTCCTTCACATCCCTCGCCGCCGATCCTATAATAATCAACGGCTTAGCGAAGACCTGCAGAGGGAAACTTGTCCAGAAGAGCTTATTCACCGCAACCCCGAGACGCTTTGCATGCGTCCGAGTGCGTCATAGGTGCGCGTGACCGTCTTGACCAGGGTCCTGGTGGCCGGGTCGGTGCCCTTGTAGTAGCTCTCTGTTGTCCGGTTGCCGGCGTTGTCGAGTTCGTAGTGCTCGCTGTTGCCGTCCGAGCTGCTC
>NZ_VIDT01001083.1 GCF_006519715.1 Ideonella azotifigens | reverse complement strand
GGCTACCAGGTGCAGGTGCTGGAGTACCAGCAGCGCGCCGGTGGCCGGGCCTGGACGCTGCGCGGCGGCGACCGCTACACCGAGCTGGGTGGCGCCACGCAGCACTGCCAGTTCGACCCGGGCCTGTACTTCAATCCCGGCCCCTGGCGCATTCCGCACCACCACCATGGCGTGCTGGACTACGCCAAGCGTTTCCAGGTGCCGCTGGAGCCGTTTGTGCAGGTCAACCACAACGCCTACCTGCACAGCCTCGACGCGTTTGGCGGCAGGCCGCAGCGCTTCCGCGAAGTGCAGGCGGACTTCAACGGCCAGGTCGCTGAACTGCTGGCCCGGCTGGCGCCGGCCGCCAAACTCGATGCAGCGGTCAGCAAGGACGACCTGGACCAGCTGCGCGAGGCCTTGCGGGGCTGGGGCGCATTGGACAAGGACTTTCGCTACACGGCGGGCTTCCACAGCGCCGACCGGCGCGGCTGGCAGGTGCCGCCGGCCGGCGGGTTGATGCCGGCGCCGGTGCCTTCGCAGCCTGTTGCGCTGAGTGACCTGCTCAAGAGCGGGCTGTGGCGCGGGCTGGCCGATGGCCATGGCTACGAGTACCAGACGACGATGTTCCAGCCGGTCGGCGGCATGGATCGCATTGCGCAGGCGATCTACCGCGAGGTGGCGCCGCTGGTCACGCTGGATGCCAAGGTCACCGGCATTGCGCAGGACGGGCGTGGCGTGACGGTGCGCTATTTGCGCGACGGTGCGAGCGAGCAGGTCGCGCAGGCCGACTGGTGTGTCTGCACGCTGCCGCTGTCGGTGCTGGGACAGTTGGCGCTGCAGGTGCAGCCGGCGCTGCAGGCCGCCATCGAGGCGGTGCCGTATGCCGCGGCGGTGAAGGTGGGGCTGCAGTTCCGCCGCCGCTTCTGGGAGGAAGACGAGCGCATCTTCGGCGGCAACACCCGCACCGACCTGCCGATCACGCAGATCGGCTACCCGTCGACCGACTTCAACCGCGGCGGCAAGGGTGTGCTGCTGGGCGCCTACGTGTGGGGGCCCAATGCCTTCGAGTTGAGCGGCATGGCGCCCGAGCAGCGGGTGCGCATTGCGCTCGAACAGGGTGCCCGCATCCACCCACAGTACCCGGCCGAGTTCGAGAACGGGATGTCGGTCGCCTGGCACCGCATGCCGGCCACGCTGGGTTGTTTTGCCGAGTGGCGCGACGAGCTGCGCGCGGCGCACTACGCGAACCTGTGCGCCGTCGACGGCCGGGTTGTGCTGGCCGGCGAACACGCTTCGCTGCTGCCGG
>NZ_VIDT01001082.1 GCF_006519715.1 Ideonella azotifigens | reverse complement strand
GCCGACGTGCGCATGCAGCACTGGCACCAGGGCCGCGTGGTGGCGCTGGGCGACTGCGCGCACGGCATGAGCCCGCAGCTGGGCCAGGGCGCCAACATGGCCTTGATCGACGCCTGGGTGCTGTCGCAGTGCCTTTCGGACCATGGTGTACCTGTTTCGCTGGCCGAGTACAGCCGGCGACGACGCGCTCACCTGCGCTTCTACCAAAGCGTCAGCCGCTGGCTCACGCCGCTGTTCCAGTCCGATCAGCGCCTGGGCCCGGGCTTTCGAGATGCGTTTTTCGGCACCGCCGGCCGCCTGCCGTGGATCAAGGGCCAGTCCATGGCCACGCTCAGTGGCATGAAGTCCGGATGGCTGTTGGGTCGCCTGGACCTGGCCGCCGCCACGCCACCCCCGTATTCGTTTCCGATGGAGCAAACCTCATGAGCAGCCCGAAACCTTTCCGCATCCTGGGCATCCAGCAGATCGCCATTGGCGGGCCGGACAAGCAGCGGCTCAAGTCGCTGTGGGTCGACATGCTGGGCCTGCAGGTCAAGAGCACGTTTGTTTCCGAGCGCGAGAACGTGGACGAGGACATCTGCACGCTGGGCAGCGGGCCGACGGCCGTGGAAGTGGACCTGATGCAGCCGCTGGACCCGGACAAGAAGCCTGCCGTGCACACCACGCCGCTGAACCACGTGGGCCTGTGGGTGGACGACCTGCCCAAGGCCGTCGAGTGGATGACGGCCAATGGCGTGCGCTTTGCGCCTGGCGGCATCCGCCCCGGCGCGGCCGGCCACGACATCTGCTTCATCCATCCCAAGGCCAATGACGAGTTCCCGCTCTCGGGCGAAGGCGTGCTGATCGAGCTGGTGCAGGCGCCGGCCGACGTGATCGCGGCATTGGGTTGATCGGGGTATTCCCGAGGATCGTGTACCGTCGAGGTCATGTTGACGAGACCGCAAGCCGTTTGGCGCCAGGACCTGAGCGCACCGCCCCTGCCGTATGACCAGTACCGCCACTGGCGCGAGGCCGGCCCGCTGCTGTGGAGCGAAGCCTGGTTCGACGGCGCCTGGTTGGTCACCCGCTATGCCGATTGCGAAGCGCTGCTGCGCGACACGGCCCGCTTCTCGGCCCGCCGCACCGGCGGCTGGGTCACGCAGCAGGCCAGCGAGCGAGGCGAACTGAGCGAGTTCCAGCGGCTGTTCGCGCGCGCCATGCTGTTCGTGGACGCGCCCGACCACGGCCGCCTGCGCCAGCTGATGCAACCGGGCTTCACGCCGGCGGCCATGCGCGGGCTGCGCAGCGAG
>NZ_VIDT01001081.1 GCF_006519715.1 Ideonella azotifigens | reverse complement strand
GCTCGCCCTGGATGAAGCGCTTCCCGAATGCCTCGGACGCCTTTGCCAGCGGCTGGATGCTGGTGCGCGGCGCGCGGCGGCGGCGCGGCGTGGACCGTGGCTTCGTGATGTCCGACCACGCGGACTGGCCGGGCCTTCAAAGCGCGATCAAGGCGACCGGTGCGCAGCGCGTCATCGTCACCCACGGCAGCGTGCCGGTGATGGTCCGCTGGCTGACCGAGCAGGGTCTGCAGGCCGAAGGCTTTCGCACCGAGTATGAAGGCGAGGGCGGCAGCGAGGCCGACACTGCTGCAGCGCCTGAAGCCCCCACCGAAGGCGAAGCCGCATGAAGGACTTCGCCGCGCTCTACCGCGCGCTGGACGCCTCCACGTCCACCCGCGCCAAGCAGGACGCTTTGCAGCGCTACCTGCGCGCCGCGTTGCCGGCCGATGCGGCCTGGGCCGTGTACGTGCTGGCGGGCGGCAAGCCGCGCCAGCTGGTGCCAACCAAGGTCTTGCGCACGCTGGCCCAGCAGGCCGCGGCGCTGCCGGAATGGCTGTTCGACGAATGCTACGAAGCCGTGGGCGACCTGGCCGAGACGATTGCGCTGCTGCTGCCGCCGGCCGAAGCGCCACTGCGCCGGCCGCTGGCCGAGTGGATCAACCTGCACCTGCTGCCGCTGCGCGAGCTGGGCGACGAACAGCGCGTGGCCGAGCTGCTGCTGCAATGGCGCACGCTGCCGGACGACGAGCGGTTCGTCTACCTCAAGTTGATCACTGGCGCGCTGCGTGTTGGCGTCTCTCGGCTGCAGGTCACGCAGGCGCTGGCCGCGGTGGCGGGCGTGGACGCCAAGACGATTGCACAGCGGCTGATGGGCTACACGCACCCGCAGGCGCGGCCGGACGAGACAGCCTGGGCGCACCTGGTCGAGCCGGTTGCCGAAGTGGTCGACGGCGAGGACTTGCCGGCCGCGCGTGGCGGTCACCCGTATCCGTTTTTCCTCGCCCACCCGCTGCCGCCTGCGGTGGACACGCCAGAGGCATTGGCCGCGGAGCTGGGCTCGCCGGACGACTGGCTGGTCGAGTGGAAGTGGGACGGCATCCGCGCGCAGCTGGTCTGCCGCGAGGGCCAGGCCTGGCTCTGGTCGCGCGGCGAGGAACTGGTGACGGACCGCTTTCCCGAGGTCGCCACGCTGGCCGCGGTGCTGCCGCCGGGTACGGTGCTGGACGGCGAGCTGGTCGTCTGGCGAGGCGGGCTGGTGCAACCGTTTGCCGAACTGCAGCGCCGCATCGGCCGCAAGACGCTGGGGCCC
>NZ_VIDT01001080.1 GCF_006519715.1 Ideonella azotifigens | reverse complement strand
TGCTGCCAGGCGGCAGCTCGGGCACCAGTGCGGCAAACGCAGCGATCAGCACGTCCACGCGTTTGATCTCTTCGATGCGGCCGTGATAGAAAAACTGCGGCCCATCTGACAACGCACCCGCAGCACCGGACTCTGGCGCTGGCTGCGCCAGGCTGACCGGCACCCCATTCGGAATGCGCAGCACGTCCTGGCAGCCGAACTCGCGCAGGTTGCGCTCGATGACAGCCGAGATCGCGACGAACAAGGGCCGCTGGCGCAGCACGAAGCGCGTCATCGGCTTGCCGACCAGCGCCTTGCGCTGCAGGCAGCGCAGGTCCATCTCGTCTTCGGAGTTGCCGATCTTGATCAGCACCGGCTTGCCCAGCAGCCGGCCCAGGCAGGTGCCGACAAAGGCGCCGAACTTGCCCTGGTGGCAATGCACCACGTCGATGCTGCGGCGGTGCCGCCAGCCCCAGGCCATCACGGCCAGCCACCACCACAGCGAGAACAACAGCCAGCGACCGAGCAGATCCGGCGCCGCCGGCACCCACAGCCGGTGCACCGCGACGGCGGCCTCCTGGCTCAGGCCACGCGCGGCCCACTGCTGGGTCGAGGTCAGCACCTGCACCTGCTGGCCGTGGGCCGCCAGGCCAGTGGCCACGCGTTGGCATTGCTTCTCGGCGCCACCAAACACATCGGGCATGTACTGGCAGGTCAGCATCAGCACCTGGGTCATGCGGGTTCCTCCCGACCAGCCAGCCGGCTGCGCACCGGTTCGGGCAGGGTCGCCAGCAGCTCGGCAATGAACCGCGCTTGCAGCGCAAATTCCTGTGCGCTGTCGCGGCCAACGGTTGAGACACGCACGATCATGCCGTCGGCAATCAGCCCCTGAAGGCCATAGTGATAGAGCGCCAGCTTGCGTTCCAGCGCACCCACCACCCGGCGCCGGCCGATCACGATCCAGTAGCTGAGCGGCTCGAAGCGCTGTGCGTTGAGCACGGTCTCAAGCCGCTGAACCGGCAACACCGCGGATGACCGTGCGCCATCCATCCACCGCACTTCACCCTGTGATCGGCGCTGAATGCGAAAGCCCTGCGCGGGGTAGCAAATCTCCGGCTCGTGCAACGCGGAGCCGCGGCGCTGGTCCTCGCCGTAGGCCACCGAGAGCATCACGCGCTGTCCTGCCCCGTCCAGGTACACGCGGCTCAGCGTCTGGCTGTAGATCCGGTCAATGAAGGCCTGCTGCTCCGGGTTGACGACCAGCACCTCGCCCTGGGGATCCAGCTGCCACCCCGCGAAGCGTTCCGGCACGTCAT
>NZ_VIDT01000108.1 GCF_006519715.1 Ideonella azotifigens | reverse complement strand
CACCCGCGTGCCTTGCGTGTCGGCCACCACAAAGCCTTCGGCGGCCAGCTGCTCATAGGCGATCAACACCGTGTTGCGGGCCACGCCCAGCGATTCGCTCAGCCCGCGCGAGGACGGCAGCTTGCCGCCGGCTGGCAGCTCGCCGGCCAGGATGGCTTGCTTCAGGCGCTGGGTCAGCTGGGTCTGGCGCGATGGTGCGCCTGGGCCTGTTGCCAACGGGCCGGCGAGCAGTGGGGCGTCCAGGGTCATCGGAATCATCGACAGTCGTGGTTCCATCAGAAGCTAATGGCGTGGTACTTTTCATGATGCCACGATGCGCCTATCGTGCCGACTCCCACCGCACGTCTTTCTCAAAGCATGTCTTCCACCGCCCTGCAGGTCCGGCCGCTGGCCCAGACCGACTTCGACGCCTGGCTGCCGCTGTGGCGCGGCTACCAGGCCTTCTACAAGACCGACCTTCCGCTGGCGACCACGCAGACCACCTTTGCGCGTTTCCTGGACCCGGCCGAGCCGATGTTCGCGGCGCTGGCCGAGCTGGATGGCAAGGCCGTCGGCCTCGTGCACTGCATCCGCCACCGCAGCTGCTGGACGGTCGGTGACTACTGCTACCTGCAGGACCTGTTTGTCGACCCCGAAGTGCGTGGTGCTGGGGTCGGCCGCGCATTGATCGAGTGGGTCTACGCGCGTGCTCGTGAAGCCGGCTGCTCGCGCGTGCACTGGCTCACGCACGAGACCAACACCGAAGCGATGAAGCTCTACGACCGCATCGCCAGCAAGCCTGGCTTCGTGCAATACCGCCACCTGCTCTGAACCACCATGCCCCACGACATTCAGCTCAACGAATACGGCCAGCCTGTCGGCCCCAGGCTCGAAGGCTGGCAGCCGCGTGCATTGCCGCCGCGCACGCCTCTGGTGGGCCACTGGTGTCGCCTGGAGCCGCTCAGCGTGGCCCAACATGCCGAGGCGCTTTACGCTGCCTACAGCGCCCAGCCGGACGGCCGCGACTGGACCTACATGCCGGCCGGCCCGTTCCCTTCGATGGCTGCGCTCACCGAGTACCTCACCAAGGCCGAAGCCTCGGCCGACCCCTTGCACCACACCATCATCGACAACGCCACCGGCCAGGCCGTCGGCACGCTGGCGCTGATGCGCATCGACCCCGCCAACGGCGTGATCGAGGTTGGCCATGTGACCTACTCGCCGCTGGTGCAGCGCACGCCCATGGGCACCGAAGCGCAGTTCCTGTTGATGCAGCGCGTGTTCGACGCACTCGGCTACCGGCGCTACGAGTGGAAATGCAACGCGCTGAACGCGCCTTCGCGCCGTGCTGCCGAACGCTACGGCTTCCAGCTCGAAGGCATCTTCCGCCAGGCCGCCGTCATGAAAGGCCGCAGCCGCGACACCGCCTGGTTCTCGATGCTGGACCACGAATGGCCGGCGATCCGCCCGGCCTTCGAACAATGGCTGGCGCCGGAGAACTTCGACGAGAAAGGGCAGCAGCGCAGCCGGTTGGGTGAACTGGTGAGGGTGGCGTTGGGTCGCTGACACGGGGCATGCTTTGGTAGCAGTGCAACTGCCGGCCGCCTCACCGAGAATCGGCCGCATGTTTGGTCTGCCCACCACCGCCACTGCGCCGTTCTGTCCGTCCGAGGTTCGCGGCTCGGTTGATGTTTCCTCCTCGCAGCCGCTGTGGAAGCGGCTGGCGAAGGTGGCGGGGCCGGGGTTGCTGGTGTCGGTCGGCTACATGGACCCGGGCAACTGGGCGACCGACATCGAGGCGGGCTCGCGCTTCGGGCCGGCGCTGCTGTGGGTGGTCGTGCTGTCCAGCGTGGCGGCGATGCTGCTGCAGACGCTCGCGCTGCGCCTCGGGCTGGTCACCGGGCTGGACCTGGCGCAGGCCTGCCGGGCGCGCTACCGGCCGGCGGTGAACCGGGCGCTGTGGGTGATGGCCGAGTTGGCCATCGTCGCGTGTGACGTGGCCGAGGTGCTGGGCACGGCGCTGGCACTGCACCTGCTGTTCGGCATGTCCTTGCTGGCCGGCATTGCCGTCACCGCGCTGGACACGTTGTTCGTGCTGGGCCTGAAGGGCCGCGGCTTCCGGCAGGTCGAGGCCATCGTGCTGGGGCTGGTGATGACCATCGGCGTGTGCTTCCTGGTGCAGATCGTCCTGGTCCGCCCGGATTGGCATGCGGTGGCGCAAGGCCTGGTCCCGACCGAGCTGGTGCTGCACGACCCGCGGGCGCTGATGCTGGCAGTCGGCATCCTCGGCGCCACGGTGATGCCGCACAACCTCTACCTGCATTCGTCCATCGTGCAGACCCGGCACTTCGCCGGCACCGAGCAGGCCAAGCGCGAGGCCATCCAGCTGTCCACCTGGGACACGGTGATCTCGCTGACGCTCGCGCTGCTGGTCAACGGCGCGATCCTGACGCTGGCTTCGTCGGCCTTCCATGCCAAGGGCCAGACCGAGGTGACCGAGATCCAGCAGGCCTACCACCTGCTGGACCCGCTGGTCGGCGCGTCCATCGCGTCAGTGCTGTTCGGCGTGGCGCTGCTGGCGGCAGGCCAGAGCTCGACCTTCACCGGCACCATCGCCGGCCAGGTCATCATGGAAGGCTTCCTGCGGCTGAAGATTCCGTGTTGGCAGCGCCGCCTGGCGACGCGCGTGCTCGCGCTGGTGCCGGCGTTTTTCGGGGTGCTGTGGCTGGGCGAGGCGGGGGTGGGCACGATGCTGGTCGGCAGCCAGGTGGTGCTGAGCCTGCAGCTGCCGTTTGCGATCTGGCCGCTGCTGCGCCTGAACGGCGACGCGAAGCTGATGGGCCGCTTCCAGCTGCGCGGGACCATGAAGGCGGCCGCCTGGGCGCTGCTGGCGCTGATCTGCGTGGCCAATGTGGCGCTGCTGCGCGAACTGGTCGGCTGAAGAGGTGCCTTAGTTCGCTGCGAGCGGAATCGCGTAATGCATGGTCGATGCGTGCGAGTCGGCCGCATAGTCGGCGCCATAGAACTCCAGGTCGCAGCCGCCAGCGTGCCGCTCGCCGGACCGCAGCAGCCAGCTCGAATAGATGTAGTTGACCGTCTGGTCCAGCCCTGCGGGCAGGCCGCGGTGCGTGAAGCGCGCGTAGCGGGCCGCGGGAATGCGCAGGCTGGCCAGCCCCTTGCCCAGCGGCCCGACGTGTGTGACCGGTGCCGCGGCCCAGTACACCAGCTCGTCGGACTGGGCCGAGGTCTGCTGGACCACGCCGTGGCAGCTGCCGACGATCCGGTTCGGCACGTCGGCCAGCAGTGGCAGGAACGCAGCCCACAAGGCAGGCAGCTTGCTGGCCACGTTGTTCTTCTCGGAGTCCATGCCATGAAACTTCGTGCTCAGGCCGACCAGCTGCATCTCGCCGTGTTCGATGAGCTCGGGTTCCAGCGACACATTGGCATGGATGTGCCGCAGGTAGTCCTCGTCGAACCGGACCTTGTGCAGGAAGGCCAGCGCGCCGGCATGCCGGCGGTAGTGCGCTGGCGTGACGCTGAACGCCTTCTTGAACGCCCGCGTGAAGCTCTCCTGCGATTCGAAGCCCGATGCCAACGCAATGTCGAGCACCCGTTCCTGCGTGCGCGCCAGCTTCTCCAGCGACAGCGAAAACCTGCGCGAGCGGATGTAGGTCTTCAGGGTCTCGTTGGTCAGTGCCTTGAAGATGCGCTGGTAGTGCCACTGGCTGAGGCCGGCGTGGCGCGCCACATCGGCCGGATCCACGTCCCCGTCCAGATGGGTTTCGATGTAGTCGATGCCGCGCTGCACCTGAGCGAGGTAGTTCATCGCGGGTTTCTTCGCGTGCCATTCACTGGGCGGGCACTTCGAAGAACCCGGTCATCGCCACCAGCGCGCCCTGGCCGTCGTATTGGCCAAAGCTCACGCCGTCGCCCAGTACCTTGCCATCGCCATCGACCATGTGCCATTTGGCAACGCTGGCATCGTGGTGCGCCAGGAAGCTGGTGGTGACGAAATGGCCACCGGGAACTTGCCTGTGGAAGTCCAGCATGTAGTCGATCAGTTCGCGGTGACCGCGGGCCGTGACCAGCGGGTCCTGGTAGACGCAGGCCGGCGCCACGCTTTGCGCCAGCGCTGCGGCCTTGGCATCGGCCGAGGCTTCGCGCCAGGCATTGGTGTAGGTTTCCCAGGTGGTCTGTCTGGCGTCACGCATGTCGTTTCCTCGGGTGGGTTGCAGAAGGCCGCAAGCCTACCGAGAGGGGGCGAAACGCTTTTGATATTTTGTGCGAACCTTTTCAAGGGCGATGGCAGCGGGCTACACCCTGCGGTGCTTCGCCAGCTTCTGCAACAGCTCCAGCAGCATCACCCGCTCGCCGGCGCTGAGGTGGCGCAGCAGGTCCTGCTCCATCGTCAACGACACCTCGTGTGCCTTCGCTGCCAGCACTTCGCCGGCTGCCGTCAGGTGCACGTTCTGCGCCCGGCGGTCCGTCTCGCTGCGCACCCGCGCCAGCAGGCCTTTCTCGCTGAGCTTGTCCAGCATCAAGGTGATGTTGGCGGCGGTGACGGCCAGCGTCTGCGCGAGCTGCTTGCCGTTGATGCCCGGATTGAATTTCACCAGCACCAGGGTCGTGAACTCCACCGGCCGCAGGCCGAACGGTTCTGCAATGCGCTTGAAGAAGATCTTCTTCAGCGGAATGTCCGCCTGGGCCAACTGGTAGCCCAGCAGGTGGGCGAGGCAGGTCTGATCGACGCCGGGGGCGTGTGGTTCGGGGGCGGAGGACATCCGGGCAGTGTAGTGAGCGCCGTGGTCAGTGCGAGAGCGAATAGGCCACCACGTAGTCGCCCCGTTCCGGTGACTGGCGTGCGCCGCCGGCCGAGATCAGCACGTATTGCCTGCCCGTCTTCGGCGAGCGGTAGGTGATGGGCGTGCCTTGGCTGCCGACCGGCAGGCGCGCCTTCCAGAGCTCCTGGCCGTTGCCGCTGTCGAAGGCGCGCAGGTAGAAGTCCTGCGTGGCGGCGAAGAAGACCAGGCCGCCCTGGGTTGTCAGCGAGCCGCCGATGGTCGGCATGCCCACCGGCATCGGCAGGCCCAGCCGCACGCCGTGCAGCACCGAGTCGCGCACGGTGCCCAGCGGCACTTCCCAGGCCACCTGGCGGGTGTCCAGGTTGACGGCGGTCAGCGAGCCGAAAGGCGGCTTCTGGCACGGGATGCCGATGGGCGAGAAGAAGCGGTCCTTGACCACCGAATAGGGCGTGCCCTTGAGCGGCACCGCGCCCATGCCGGCGTTCACCGCTTCGGCCCCTGCAGGCGCCGAAGCGCCGCCGCTGGCCGGCTGCTGCGGCACCATGCGCACCCACAGGCCCAGGCGCATGTCGTTGGCGTAGATGGTGTTGGTGGTCGGGTCGATCGACAGGCCGCCCCAGTTCATGCCGCCCAGCGAGCCGGGGAAGCTGAGCGAGGTGTCGGTGTCGGGCGCGGTGTAGAGGCCTTCGTAGCGCATGCCGCGGAAGGCGATGCGGCACATCAGCTGGTCGAAGGGCGTGGCGCCCCACATGTCGGCTTCGGTCAGTGTTTGCGCACCGATCTGCGGCATGCCGACCGACACCGGCTGCGTCAGCGCATAGGGCTCGCCGGGAATGCCGGCCGGCTTCACGGGGGTCTCGATGACATTGGTCAGCGGCTTGCCGGTGGCGCGTTCCAGCACGTAGAGCTGGCCGGCCTTGGTGCCGAAGACCAGTGCCGGCACGGTGCCGCCTTCGGTCTTCTTGAAGTCGAAGAAGGTCGGCTGCATCGGCACGTCGAAATCCCAGAGGTCGTTGTGCACCGTCTGGAACAGCCAGCGCTGCTGGCCGGTGGTCGCGTCCACCGCCAGCATCGAGGCGCCGAATTGATGGTCGCGCTCGGTGCGCTTGGGGCCCCATAGGTCGATGGCGGCGCTGCCGGTGGGCATGAACACGGTGTTCAGCGCTGGGTCGTAGGACATGGGCGCCCAGACGTTGGGCGTCGAGCGGGTGTAGGTCTTGCCGGGCGAGGGCGCCTGCTTGTCGTCCGGGTTGCCGGGGTCGAAGGCCCAGCGCAGTTGGCCGGTGATGACGTCGTAGCCGCGCGCCACGCCGCCCGGCATGTCCAGCGCGACGTTGTCCGCCACCCGCCCGCCGACGACCACGGTGGTGCCGGCCATCGTCGGCGCCGAGGTCAGCGCGTACAGCGGGTCCGGCGCGTCGCCCATGCCTTCGCGCAGGTCCACGCGGCCATTGCGGCCGAAGTCCGGGCAGAAGTTGCCGGTGTCGGCGTCCAGCGCAATCAGCTCGTCGGTGATGGTGTTCATCAGGATGCGCCGTTGGCACGGCGCACCTTCCGCGACCATCGCTGGCGGCACCGGGCTGCTGCCCGGGTCGGTTGGCTGCA
Source organism: Ideonella azotifigens (assembly GCF_006519715.1). Taxonomy (GTDB): domain Bacteria; phylum Pseudomonadota; class Gammaproteobacteria; order Burkholderiales; family Burkholderiaceae_C; genus Ideonella; species Ideonella azotifigens. Next base: position 5,402 of record NZ_VIDT01000108.1, on the reverse strand, counting down.
GCAGCGGCTGGTTGGCATCGAAATAGGCCAGGCCGCGGCAGCGCATCCAGACCTTGGCATGGGCGTCGATCACGCGCTTCCACTTCTCCGCGCCGGTGTCGCCGTCCAGTGCGATCACGTTGTTGTGCGGCGTGCAGAGGTAGACGGTGTTGCCGATCTGCAGCGGCGTGAGCTGGTCCTCCGCGCCATTGCCGTCCGACTGCGGCACGTCGCCGGTGCGGTAGGTCCAGGCCACGGTGAGATCACCCACGTTCTGGCGGTTGATCTGGTCCAGCGCACCGAAGCGGTCCCCACCCGGGCCGTTGCCGTAGTGCGACCAGTTGGCGACCGCGCTTTCGGCGGGGGCCGGCACCTGGCCGGAGGCAATGGTGGTGTGGTGGATGCCATGCGGCTGGAACATGCCCCAGACCGTACCCAACAGGCCGGCCAGCAGCAGTGCCGACAGGCCCAGGAACATGCCGGTGCGCGGCGCGAGCGCCGCGCGGCGCCGCAGCGCCGGCTGCACCAGCAGCATGAGCAGCAGCAGGCCGGCGAAGGTGAAGAGGCGCGCATGCAGGGCCCAGAAGTCCAGCCCGGCTTCCCACAACGCCCAGCCCACGGTGGCGGAAAATGCCAGCCCGTAGACCACCAGCGCCGAGCGCTTGCCGCGCGTCAGCAGCGCGCCCGAAACCACCAGGGCCAGGCCCATGGCCAGGTAGTAGGCGCTGCCCGCCCTGGCGATCAGCATGGCGCCGCCAGCGGCCAGCGCGAGGCCGATCAGGACCAGCAGCCCGCCCAGTGCGGCCGCCGGCCAGGGTGTGGTGCTTGGCGTGGGGGTGAAGGTTCCGGAGTGGCGCATGGGCTTCCCTGTGAACAGAAGAGGTGCCGGCATGCGCAAGGGCCACTGCCGCCTGGCAGCAACTGCGCAGCAGGGCCAGTGTAGAAGCGCGGGGAATTCGCCTCGGGCCAAGGGGCTTGGCCGTGCCGTGCCGCGGTGTATCGTGCGCGGCATCGCCAAAATCAGGGTGGCATTCGTGAGCATCTCCCCGTCAAGCACGCCGTATCCCATCGGCACGCCAGGCACGCCCTGGGCTGCCGCTGAAAGAGCCGCCTGGCTCGCCCGCCAGCCGCTGCAGCGGGTCTATGCCGAAGAGGTCGTGGCGCCCCTCAAGGCCCTCGCCGCTGGCCTGCCGGCACAGGCAGAGCTGTTCCAGTACGGCACGCTGGACTACACGCGCCTGGGCCTGGCCAGCTACCCACTGTGGGCGGTGCGCAGCCGCGCATGGCGCGCCGATCATCCGGTCGTGCTGGTCACCGGGGGCGTGCACGGCTACGAGACCAGCGGCGTGCAGGGCGCGCTGCTGTGGCTGGAACACGAGTTCGGCCGTCATGCCCAAGGCCTGAACCTGCTGGTGTTGCCGTGCATCAGCCCCTGGGGCTACGAGACCATCAACCGCTGGAATCCCGATGCGCTGGACCCGAACCGGCAGTTCAAGCCGGCCAGCCCGGCGGCAGAGTCGGCGCTGGCCATGGCCTGCGTGGCTGCCAACTGCACCCGCGTCGACCTGCACGTGGACCTGCATGAAACCACCGACACCGACAACAGCGAGTTCGGGCCTGCCAAGGCCGCGCGCGATGGCGTCGCGTTCGACTGGCATGCCATCCCCGACGGCTTCTACCTGGTGGGCGACACCGAGCGCCCAGCGCCCGATTTCCAGCGCGCGCTGATCGAGGCCGTCCGCCCTGTGACCCACATCGCCGAGGCCGACGAACACGGCTGCCTCATCGGCGAGCCGCTGCAGCAGGCCGGCGTCATCAACTACCCCAAGCGCGCGCTCGGCTTGTGCGGCGGCATGACCGCTGCCCGCCTGGTCACCACCACCGAGGTCTACCCCGACAGCCCCACGGCCAGCCCCGCCCAGTGCAACCAGGCGCAGGCCGCGACGGTCACTGCGGCGATCGCGTATTTGCAGCGGGTTTGAGGGCGCATGCGCACGGTCTGTCGCATCCCTCAATAAACTGGAAGCGCGAAGTCCTCGTCGATCTTCCGGGCTTGAGCAGCGGCGCCTGGTTTCAACAGGCGTTGGATGAGCCTGCTACCGAAAACTCGTTGCAGGATGTGGGCGATGGCGACGCCGAACCGCGTCCTCACGTGCATGAGTCGAATCATTCGGGGGCTCAAGGCCTGCTGTGATCGCTCGGCGTACGGACGCACGATGCTTTCGTAGGCTCGGAAGGCTTCGCTGCAGGTCGGGTTCGCCTTGATTTCCCCCGCCAGGACGTAGGCTCCGACGAGGGCCAAGGCCGTGCCCTTGCCCGTGAACGGCGTCGGGCAGTGCGCCGCGTCGCCCAGCAAGACCAGCCGGCCTTTCGACCAGGTCGAAGCTTGCACCTGGCTCATCGGTCCGAAGTAGAAGTCCTGTACGGCATCCAGTTCACCGACGAGCCGGTCGGCCACCGTGCCCCGACCTTCCAGCGCTGCACGAAGCATGTCACGCCGAGACAACGTCAACGGCCTTTGCGGGTCGGGCTCGCTGGCCGGAAAAGTGACCAGGACGGTGGTCTCCGTCGGGCCTCCAGGCCTCAGGTGGATCATCGTGCCGCCAATGCCGTTCACGGAGCAGGCCCAGAGGTCGTCTTCTGGACGCCGGGGAATCTTGAAGAAGGCCATGTAGGCGCCGAGATAGCGCAGGCGCGTTTCCTCGGCGAGCGCCAGGGACCTTGTCGACGAGCTCATGCCGTCGGCGCAGATCACCAACTCGAATGCCTCCGTGGCGCCATCGTCAAAGATCACGCGCACGCCGTCCCCAGTCTCCTCGAGGCCAGTGACATGGGTGCCAAATCGGTACTCTGAGGTATGGCGGGTCGCATCGAAAAGCACACGTGCGAAATCGCCTCGGAGGATTTCGAAATCGCTGGTCAGGCTGCCGAAACCATTCTTGGGAAAGACGGCCACCACCTTGCCGGCAGCGTCCAGCCATTTCTGGCCGCACTCCCCCGTGTCGCGAGCCTGGATCTGCGCCGTCAGGCCCATGCGCTTGATGACCTGCTGACCGGCACCCTTCACGTCGACGTTCTGTCCCCCGTCCCTGAAGGCGCTGGCCTTCTCGACGACGACCACCGAGAAGCCGTGCTTGCTCAGCCACCAGGCACACGCAGGGCCGGCGATCCCGCCGCCGCAGATCAGGATCTTCTTCGTTCGTTCCAAGGTGAAAGGCCTCGTGGTGGTTCGGAACGGCCACGTTAGGCGGGGCATGTCTTGGCCACAAGGATCCAACATGCCATGATGTATTGAATTCTTGCCATGCCGCCTCCGGCGTCCCGGACCCGCCCGATGCCCGTTTTCAGAGACGCTTCTTCAATCGATTGGGAGGATCCGGACCTTGTCCCCAGGCCCGTGATCACCCTCGGCGCCGCTGGCCTGGACATGGCTGTGACACACGGCGACGACACCCGGAAGGAAACAGACTTCCACCACCATCGAAAGGGTCAGTTCCTGCTGTGGATGCGGGGAGTGCTCACCTGCGAAGTTGCCGGCGGCCTCTGGCTCGTGCCGCCGGGAAGCGCCATCTGGGTGCCCGGCGGTGTGCGGCATCGAATGGAGGCGGCCGGCACGATCGAGTGTTACGTCGTCTACGTCGATCCTGCCGTGGGCGACGCATTGCCGCGAGACTGCTGCACCTTGTCGACGACGCCGCTGCTGCGCGAGTTGGTGATCCGTTCAGCGGCATTGCCCATGCGCTACGAAGAGGGCGCCATGGCGTCCAGGTTGATGACGCTCCTCGTCGACGAAATGGCTTCGGCGCAGCCAGGGCTCGTTCATCTTCCCCTGCCGACAGACAAGCGACTTGGCAGACTTGTCGAGTGGCTCATGGCCAGCCCGTCCGATGCAGTCAGCATCGACGCCTGGGCAGCCCGAATGGACATCAGTCCGCGCACGCTCTCCCGCCTTGTCTCCCGAGAAACCGGCATGAGTTTCGGACGCTGGCGCAGGCAACTGCACATCCTGCTTGCCTTGCAGTGGTTGGCCAGGGGCGCGACGGTCCAAGATGTCGCAGCCGGGCTCGGCTACGAGAATGCGAGCAACTTCGTGGTCATGTTTCGCAAAGTGCTCGGCGAAACGCCTGGACGCTACTTGAAGTCGAGAACTTGAAGCTGACAGGGGCCTGGCGAGTGCCTGGCTTCATTGCAGCCCTCGCTGCTGCGCCGCGAATGTGCTCGACCCGGACGGCGACAGCCTCGACGCCCGTGCCGCTCAGGGCCATGGGCCGCTTCGAGCACTCAGTTCGCCCCGGCCATGCGCTCGGCCAGCCAGTCCACGAACACCCGCACGCGGGACGACAGCTGGCGCGCATGCGGATACAGCACCGAGACCGGCATGGGCGCAGGCCGCAGCTCGGGGAAGACCTCGACCAGTTCACCGCTGAGCAGCTGGGCCTCGACGTGATAGCGCGGCACCTGGACAAACCCCAGGCCGGCGAGGCAGCAGGCTGAATAGGCGTAGGCGCTGCTGACGGTGACCGGGCCGCGCAGCATCAGGCTGCGCTTCTCGCCGTCCACCAGGAAGTCGAAGGGCAGCACGCGGCCGCTGCTGCCAGCGTAGTTCACCGCATGGTGCTTGCGGAACTCGTCCAGCGTCTGCGGCGTGCCGCGCCGCGCGAGGTAGTCGCGGCTGGCGCAGGTCACCAGGCCGAGCAGCGCAACCCGCCGGCCCACCATGGAAGAGTCCTTCGGTTCGCCGGAGCGCAGCACGCAGTCGATGCCTTCGCGCACCAGGTCCACCATCCGGTCGCCCAGGCCGATCTCCAGCTCGATGTCCGGATAGCGCGTGTGGAACTCGCCCAGGTGCGGCAGCACGAAATGCAACGCCTGCGTGCCCTGCAGGTCCACGCGCAGCTTGCCCTTGGGCCGCAGCTGGGCGCTGCGGAACAGGTCCTCGCTGTCGCCCACGTCCTGCAGGATCTGCTGGCAGCGCAGGTAGTAGGCCTCGCCGTCCAGCGTGGCGCTGACGTGCCGGGTGGTGCGGTTCAGCAGGCGCACGCCCAGCCGCAGCTCCAGCTGCTGCAGCGCCAGGCTGACCGAGGCACGCGGCAATTGCAGCTCATCCGCCGCCTTGGTGAAGCTGCCCAGGTCGACGATGCGCACGAACAGGTGCATCGCATCCAGCCGGTCCATGCACGCTCCAATTGTTTAGGTGGTTTGGATTGTGATGGATTGAATCGCGTATTTATCTGGATCGAGTCGAACAATAAATTAGCGGCACGGGATCAGACCACGGTCCTGCCCCAGCCAAGCCCTCATCACCGGAATCCACCATGAACACCCCAGTCACTTCTTCCACCACTCTCCGCGTCGCCATCGTCACCGGCGCCTCGCGCGGCATCGGCGCCGCCATTGCCCAGCGCCTGGCGGCCGACGGCCAT